>QQUO01000047.1 GCA_008501575.1 Pseudomonadota bacterium | reverse complement strand
AGGTAAGAGTTGACCATTACAAAAAGCCCAACCTCTGGGGGCAAAATTACCGGCGAAAATTCTAACTTCTGCGATAAATGGTTCAGACATATGAGCTCCTTAAGTTCGACTGGGATAAATGCCCACTAAGGCAATTATAAAATTTATACATAGAAAAGGCATCATGTTGTTATGCGGTTGGCTCGAACCTGTGTTGGTTATGGCGGTAGGCTCTAATGAAGTGTTGGCTGCCACCGGTCTGTAAACACGGACGTTGGATGAGGTCGCTAAAAATTGATTCTCGTTGTTGCTTTGTGTACCTGCTGCACTTGAAACCTGAAATGGATGATTGTGTGAAGGCAGTTGGTTAACGGTTAATGATTCTTGTTCCATGCCATATTTTGCACCGAGTCGTCTGTCACTGAGCCCCGGGCCATGGCCGGCATGATTCGGGATTCTGCCACGCATATCCGGCAAGCCAAAAGTGGTTCGACCGTCGCCACCGTAAATGGTCCCTAACAATGAAAACAGGGCATCATTTTGTGAGATTGCCAATAATTGACCGTCGCAAAATGCCCAACCTCTTGGGGCAAAATTTCCGGCAAACATTCTAATTTCGCCGACAAAGGGTTCTGACATAATGGGCTCCTAATTTCTTGGTGGAAATAAACCTTGTAAAGCGATACAAAAATTAACCGCTAACGTGGGTTGCATATTGTTATGGGCCTGGCCACCGCCATTATTTTGAATGCCATTATTTAAGGCAATCAAATTATCTCCGCTGTTATAGCCGTTGTTGAAACTGCCCAGAGAAGTGTTATTCGGGACAGGGGCGTCACTGTCTGCATTTGACGCATTGATGGCATGGGAGTGGTTCGGCATTTCATTTACGGTTAGTGTGACCGTTTCTTGTCCGCTGCCTTGACCCAATGTATGGTTGGTGCCACCAGTTGAAGCGCCTGTATGAATAGGTGTTCGGCCTCTGAGTTCAGGCAGTGCGAAGCTGGTTCGGCCATCACCGCCATAGGTGGTGCCCAGTAATGAATACAAGGATTGATTTTGATTGATGGGTAAGATTTGGCCATCACAAAATGCCCAGCCTCTGGGTGCGAAGTTAAAGCCGACCATTCTGATTTCGGCTAAAAATGGTTCAGACATGGTGCGTCCTCCATTGTTACGAGTGAATAAAATTGTGGTTTAATAATTAACATTTCTCACGACTCTTATTGTGGGCAACTGGTACCTACGCCGGTCACGCCGCATACTAACGAAGCGTCAACGCCAATGGCCGGGAATAAGGGAGATGCGCCATTGGTCATGGTATTGGTGTTGCCCACATGATGCGTGTGCATATTTACACTTGCCACCCCTGCGCCACAGCTGGCAGATTCACCATTGGCAGAACCTGTATAACCGGGTAAATTGTAATGTGCCGTTGTGCTAATTTGGTCGTGGAAAATGGCATTGCTTCCAAATGGAGCCGTGCTGGCATCAAAGACATTATTACGAACATCTAAGCAAGCGGTGCCTGTTTCTGTGCCATTACCACCCAGCATGTTGTACATGCCTGAGAGCACAAATCCGCCTAATTGAGCGACATTATTATTGGTAATCGTGGCATTAAAATTAACATCCACATTGGCCACAGTTTCGATGCCTGCAAAGCCATCTATGCCACGAATGGTGTTACCATCAATGGTGGTGTTATGTTGTATATTTTGTGAGGCGCCGATTAACACACCACTGGCTTGGGCGGAACCGGAAGACGGCACCCCGTTAATACCAATGTTGTTGAATCCCACTTGACCACTGACCGTTCCACTGCCTGCAATGAAGTTAACTGTGATGGCATTGCCTTCTGCCCCACTGAAGTTCGAATTAATTACGTCATAAGCTTTGGACACAGTGCCTCCGGCATTGCCGCCGGATAATGTGATACCACCACCGCCTGATACAATATTTGGGTGACCGTTATTAAAAATGTTATTCTGCAACAAGACCGTTTGATTCGATGCGTTTAAGACATTGGTTTGAATCATGTCGCCTCGTGCCCCTAAGAACGCGACCCCATCTACTGTCAGGGAGGCCGTCGCTGCATTAATGGTTTCTACCAATAAACCATCGTTACCCAGGTTGCCCAATGGGTTGGCATCTAAACCAATTACAGCCGGATTGTTGACACTGTCTGAAATCGTGATGTTGGCGATGCCCTGATCGTTGATGATGTTAATTTGGTCTACTAAACCGCCTGAAACGTTGTTGCCGCTGATAAGCACCGTTCCCAGCAAATTGCTAAATTTAATGGCGCCTTCATTATTGGCTGCTGAATTGCCATTGCCTCCGTTAATAACGGAATCGGTTAAACTGAAATCAGTCACCAAGTTGCCACGAATGGCAAAATTATCAAAATCATTCAGTTGCATGTTTCTCAGCACAACATTTTGGGTGTTGTTCAAAACGATACCGATACCATCATTACTGAGATTGGCACCGGATTTATTTTGGATGACACCCCCGGATCCTGAAACTGCGCCCACGCCGGTAATCACTAATCCACCTGCTGAACCTGTATTATTCAGGCTGATGCCGTAACCGGCGCTTGGGCTTGCGGTGCCGGCAGATATTCTTTGGAAATTTAAGTTGCCGGCGCCAATTGTGGTGTTGAGTACATCCAAAGCAATGCCATCGGTGGTGTCGATGGTGCTGTTTGCGCCGGTTGCAGAAAGGGTGCCACTGTTATTGGCAACAAAGGCTGGATTGGAGCCGGTGGATAAACTCAAGTTTCCAGAGAAATTAAAGCTACTCGCGGGGTTGTTGACCAGGGAAATACCCTGTGCTGTGTCGGTGATGGCGCCTGACAAAGTCACTGTGCCGGCCGTTTTGTTCGAGATATCGACAGCCCGCCCGAAACTGTTAATGATGTTGCCCGGATAGTTAAGGTTTAGGTTTCCGCCATTTAACCGAATGGCTGGTGAAACGCTGCCATTGGTGAGCCCGGCACCTGCATTGGTTACGACCAGGCTACCATCAACATTGTTTAAATTGATGCCCATTAAACTGTTTGTGTTGGCATCGAGCTGAACAAAATTAACATTAGAGCCAAAATTACCGCTGGCGGTCACTTCGAACGCGCCACCGTTGCCTGTTACGCTCACTTCTGAAATTGTTAAATTACCCACCGCTGTACCACCCAAACCATAACCGTTTGTGTTGCCGATGTCGATGCCGCGAACGGTGTTGTTTAAAGCCAAACTGACGCCGTCTGCAGAGCTGGTAAGCAAGGGATTGACACCGTTTAGCGCGGGTCTTGCAACACTCTCAGGTGATGGACTGATACCGGCAATGACATCAAAGCCACCACTGGTTCCCTGACCAAACAGCACTTGATTATCGGCTAAGGTAATACCTGATTCATTGTAGGTGCCGCTGGCAATAAAGATGTAATCACCAACTGCCGGATTGATTGAGGTATTAAAAGCAGTCAGGCTGTCAAAGGGTGACATCAATGTGCCATTACCACCGGGTGAAGCGGTGTTGTCAATAAACCAGACCACATTGCCGGTTACATTCATGGTCACGGTCACCGGAGCGCTACATGCCGGTGGTAAAGGGATGCCATTGTCACATACGGTGTATTGAAAGCTGTCTGCCAAAGCACCGGAGCCGGTGAAGCCCGGTGGTGGGTCATAAGTGAATGCACCGCTGCCGGTGTTGACTGTTACGGTGCCACCATTGACTGTGGTAATGGTGCCGGAGCCTTGAATGGTTAAACTGGTGCCTTCTGGATCGCTGGCATTGGCCAGCAAATCATTGGGACCATCCGGCACATCAATGGCGATGTTGGGTGTGACCGAAAATGGGCCGGGGGCAACGACATTCGGTGGATCATTTATCGGATTTATGGTAATGGTTATTGGTATAGCTGGGCTACTGGTATCAGCCCCACCATTGGCTGTACCCCCATTATCTTGCAGGACAACATTATAACTGGCACTACCAAAGGCGTTTGTGGCTGCGGTATATTCCACATTGCCTGTGACGCTGTTAACCGTGGGGCCCGATAAAAAGCTTAAACTGGGGTCAATAGCGGTTTGGGTTAACACAAAAGTTAAGGTCTGGCCGGATTCATTGGCCGGACCGGCTGACATGGCAGAAGCCCAGGGCAGGGATTCAGGACCATTGTCTTCATCAGTTGCCGGCGGGTTAGGGCCGGCAGTGAATGAAGGTGCATCATTAACAGCGGCCACATTGATGGTAAAGCTTTGAGGCGCAGAGGTGTCCTGGCCGCCATTGGCGGTGCCACCGTTATCCATGGCGGTGACTGAAACCAAAGCTGAGCCAAAAGCATCTGCCGCCGGGGTGAAGCTGAGATTACCCACTGCGTCTATGGTCGGCTGAACACTAAACAGACCATTGTTGTTGTTAGTGACTGTGAAGTTAACGGTCTGGCCGTTTTCGTCTGGTGGTCCTGGAATAATGTTTGTGAGCCAGCTGTTCACCAGTTGACTTCCGGAATCTTCCAGTACATTTTGATCGGCACCCAGGGTGAAACCGGGCGGATCATTAACGGCATTAACGGTAATCATAAACGATTGTGGCGGCGAAGTATCCTGACCGCCATTGGCGGTGCCGCCGTCGTCCATTAACACCAGAGTGATATTGGCAACACCATTGGCATCAGCTGCCGAGGTGTAGCTTAAGTCGCCATTTGCCGCCACAGCGGGACCGGTGCTAAACAGGGCCGGATTGTCATTATTTGTGATGATAAATGTCAGCGTTTGACCGGCTTCATCCGGTGGCCCGGCTGATATTGAACTGGCCCAGGCATTAACTGTGGTAGGACCGGCGTCTTCGTTATTGGTTTGATCTGTACCGGCCGTGAATGAAGGTGGGTTGTTGACACCGGTAATGGAGATGGAAAAATTAACGGTGACTGACGTGTCATTACCACCGTTAGCGGTGCCACCATTGTCCGTTAAGTTAACGGACAGATTGGCGGTACCATTGGCATCGGTTGCCGCTTCAAATGTCAATAAGCCGTTGGCGTCAATACTGGGTTGAACTGTAAATAAACCATTGTTGTCATTGCTCAACATATTAAAGCTTAAGATTTGGCCTGATTCATTGGCGGCCCCTGCCGAAATGGCCGTGGCCCATATTTGGCTGTAGGGACCCGAATTTTCCAGGTGAGTGACATTGCCACCGGATATAAAGGTCGGCGCGTCATTAACCGCTGTGACGGTGATACTGGCAGTTGCCGGTGTTGAATTAATCTGGCCGTCATTAGCAACAAAAGTGAATGAATCATTGCCATTAAAATCGGCATTGGGTGTATAAACCACCGTCGAAGTGGTGCTATTGACCACGGTAAAGGCACTTAAGGTACCATTAGAAGGCGGGCTGTTTACAGTAAAAGTTAAAGGGTCACTATCACCATCAGATCCTGTGACAGTCAGCGTCACGGCATTATCCTCTAAAGTGTTACCACTGCTGTTATTGGCCACAGGAATCTGGTTCTCAACATCCACCACATCCATTCGAAAGAAAACTTCGTTATTGTGGGATGTCAAAAAGACGTTGGTCAAATCTGCATAACTACCCGGTGATGACGTGTCATTGATTGGATCACTATTAACTGGATTAGCATTGCTCCAGTCTGAGGTTTGTCCATCCACAACAATAACCAGTGCCCAGGCTGCCGTACAAGTGGCCATCAATACAATCATCAGTGATAGTTTTCGGTTTATATGACGTTGCGTTAATAACAAAAATCCAAGCAATAAAACAAACAAAGTAATTAATCCAATGGCAGGCACGGGTAAAGTCATACCCAGAATAATGGGGCCTCCGGCGGCATTGGTGAGGACAATATCTGAAGCCGTGTCTGAATCGGTGGCGAAATAAATGACCACTTCTCGAGACGAGGCGGCACCCATTGTCGAACGGTTAATGCCAACCTCAAACACATCATTATTATTAAGGCCGGTGTTAAGTCCTAATGCTGCCGGGTTAATCGATGTGCCTGCATCAAAAATACCGCCAGAACAAGCATGAAAACGGGTGCTGGTTATTACCGGGGGTTGACTTGAATTGGTGGTAATGGTTACCCGGCCTTCCGCGCCATTAATGGCGGTGGCAAAAGCAGGTAGGTTTACGTCACAGCCTGTGGTTGCGTTATTATCTGTGTCCACATAGACATGATAGAAGCGATTTTGTGCTTGACTGTTGAATGAAATAAATACAGTCAAAATAAGTATTAAAATGTTCAATCCTCGGATCATAAATAATTCCCGCTAATAAAATCATTAAATTCTGGTTTGGTGAGGATATAAATATGGTATAGATTGAGTGAATGTACCCTCCCCCTTACATTCATAATTAACAGTAATTTAAATGCTTAATTTTGTCAAATTTATTTTAATCAAAATTATGCTTCAAATCAGATTAACTTAATTAAGATTTTTTGACATTTATAAGGGATTGGTTTAAGACAATAAACAACGATTTATTGTGCTTGTCCTCATTAAGGGTATTATGGTTTTTCTTGAGTTGAAATATTTGATTGGTTTTTACACACCTTTAACCCGCAGTCATGCATAATTATCAAATGTTTATTTTAGTCACACGCAGCGTTGTTAGCTTTTGCCTTTTCGGCTTGTTCCTGGGTACTGTTACGGCCCAGACGACACCCGGCACCCTTGAGACCTATGCAACCATTCATTCAATTGGCATCGAGTGGAATCTCAGTGGTGATTCTGAGCACAATGCCAGTGCTTTGGTCGAATACCGCGTTAACGGCAGCGCGCAATGGCAGTCGGCGCAGCCGCTTTTTCGGGTGGATTTTGAAGGTTATGACATGCTGGCCGGCAGTATTTTGTTTCTTAATCCGGATACCGACTATGAAGTTAAGCTGACCCTGTCTGATAGCGATGGTGTGGTTGGTGGGAGTCCGCTCGTCCTAACGGAACTTATCCGCACCCAAAAAGTACCGCAATTCCCTACCACCGGAAACACCTATCATGTGATTCCGGGCACTTCCGGCGGTGATGGCACAATTGGTAATCCGTTTCAAGGCGTGGCATCCGCTCAGGCGGTGGCCCAAGCCGGTGACATATTTTTATTACATGCCGGTGATTACGGTACCAATGGTCAGGTTTATTTCACCCAATCAGGTGCTCCGGATAATCACATCGTATGGCGTGCAGCCGGTGATGGTGATGTTATTTTTAACCAGGTGAGAATTGAAGCCGATTACGTTTGGCTGCATGAACTGAATTTTATTTACGATCAGAGCAATGGTCAATATGGACTGAGAACATCGCCACCTGCGCCTAAAAATATCGTGCTGACTTATAATTACTTTGAGAATTGTCATTACTGTATATTCCTCAATGATGGCGGTGAAAATTGGGTTATCACCGATAACACCCTCATCGGCAACAATGACATCAGTGCCGGTTCTAATTTTTCCGGCGAAGGCATCGAGTTACAGCACACATCGGGCCATACCGTGGCCTACAATAAAATCTCCCAAGTTGCCGATGGCATTTCCTATCCGCACCGTAATGTCGATATCTTTGCCAATGAAATTTTTGACACCACCGACGATGGCATTGAGGGTGATTATGGCCATGCCAATATCCGTATCTGGGGCAATCGAATAAGCAATACCCACAACAACGGCATCAGTTTTCAGCCGATGAATGGCGCACCCTGGTATGTGCTCTATAACCAAGTGGCGGCACCCGGTGAAGATGCCTTGAAACTCAGAACCAGAACCGATCGGGTGCTGTTGGCGCACAACACCCTGGTGGCCTGGAGTGGTCCGGTCAGTTCCGGTTCCGAGTTATTAAGGAATTTCAAATCCAACAACAATCTATGGATTTCAGTGCAAGACCGCTATATTTGGGAAAATGGTGTTGATGGCAGCAACAACTGGAAAACAGATCTGGACTATGATGGCTTTGATTGGGGTAATTATCCCTATGCCTTTAAATGGGGTAACAATGTACGTTTAACAGACATTGCCGCCTTCCAAAACCTGACCGGACAAGAAATGCACGGTATTCGGATTGACCGCAACAGCTGTTTTAATCATTTTAATTTTCCCGGCCCACCGCCAACACCTGTGGCCATTCAGCATTTGACTTTAGATGTCAATTGTCCGGCTGTCGATGCTGGTTTGGTGTTGGCCAATATCAATGATAATTATATTGGGTCAGCACCTGATATGGGTGCCTATGAAACGGGTCAAAACTTACCCCATTACGGCCCCAGACCGCAACGTCCCGATTTGATTTTTGCTGATGACTTTGAATGATACTATTTCACAATTGGCTCATTAAAGGCTTAAGGATTCGGCCACAGCACTAAATTTGGGTCCGGCCAGATAAACGGTGCGGGTGAAAATCCAGTGTTGTTCATCCAGTCAACACAGGCAGAAGTTTGTTCAGGTCGGTTGGTAAAATTAAAGTAACGGGGGCAGACTTGATCGGCCATGATTTGTTGGCAGCCGGCCATGGTTTTGGGTCGGAAATTACTTCGGTATTGCTGTGCATACTGCCAGGCGAGTTGTTGCAAAACCACGCCGGTGTTATTTTGCACTTCAGTTGGGATGGCCGCCCCTACGGGGCTGCGTTTATTGATAATGGCGTAGCTTAAAGCCGCCAGATAATAAACACCTGCTTCATTGAGATGCACGGTGTCGCTAAACAGGTCATCAACCTTTTGCGCATCGCTGCCGCTGAAGCCCGGTACTTCATCATCCAGAATATGCTGTAATAAATGGGCCAGTGCCCAACCGGCCGGAATGACATTAACACCTTGGGTTTTGTTTTCCGATTGCAGGGTTAAATTGACTTTATCAGCAACACATTCCCAGGCGTTGAGCATTAAGGTCTCAAAACCAATCCAGTCTTGCGGGTCGCCGGGGTCGATATCCAGCCATGAGTGATAAAGATAGGTTTCTGCCTCGGGATTTCCGGCCAATAAGCGGTTGTGATAGTGGTGCAATAAACTGTTGGTGTATTCCCAACGAATCACATCGAGAATATCGTGGCGATCGGTAATTAAAAGCGCGTCATACAATGCATTACTGCCGATGGTCGCAGGAGCTGCTAATTCCGCAATCACATCCATATCAAACGTATCACGGTTTTTCCCCTGGTGATAACCAGCCCAATTATTCGGTGGTAATTGATTGCCGCTGGTTCTTACCCGAATGGGTGAACCGATGCCAATTTGTTGATTCCACTGATACTGCACGCCCAGCGATGTGCTAATGCTTTCCAGATAATCCGCATAAGGATTATCCATCAGGCTATGCCCGGAGATAAAGGCATTGTTTTGAAAGGGACCGAAATCACTTGCGTGAATAACATCCCACTGCTGCGCCCAAGTAAAGCCTGAAACCGAAACCAGCATCAACATACAGATTGATTTCAGAAAATGATTGTTAACCATGGCAATCACCGGATCGAAAGACTCCACTTTAGCAAATTTTAAAAACTTAGAGGGTGTTATTTTTGTGCATTACACCACAAACAGGATAAAAAATTCCGTGAGTTTAAGTCAGCATTAAGAGTAATTGTGTAAAAAATATTTGACATCAAAGTAATGTCATGCATAATAGACACCATGTCAAAAATATTATACATAGAGAAATGATGAAAAACATGACGAATCAAGAAAAAAGCTTATGGGTGGTCTTAACGGCCTCGATTGTAATTTATGGTCTGTATTATTTAAATGTATTACCGCCTGTTGATGGCAACATGGAATCTGCACATATTTGGCAATATGCGCAATACATGGGTGCCTTTGTTGTCATCGTAATAATTGGTGAGGTTTATTTGGCGTTGAAAAATAAGCAGGAACCTGTTGATGAACGGGCAAGGCTTATCAGTTTAAAAGCAAATTCAGTCAGTACGTACATCTTGTATAGCGGTATTTTAGTGGCCATTGTGGTGGCCTTATGGAAGCCCGGTAACTTTTGGTTTATCCATACCATTAACTTTGTTGCGGTGCTGACAGAAATTATTAATCAGATTCAGCAATTACGCGCTTTTAGGAAGGGCTTCTGATGGGTCAGACTAATCACATCACCAATAACATCCGAACCCTGCGCTTTCAGCATGATGAAATGACACAGCAACAACTGGCCGATTTGGTGGGCGTCACCCGCCAAACCATCAACGCCATCGAACACAACAAATACTCACCCTCTCTGGAAGTGGCCTTTAAAATTGCCAAGGCATTTAAGCAAGAACTGACTGAGGTTTTTCAGTATGAAGCCTGAATTTAATATCTAAGTACAGCGATTTAGTAGTTGTGCAAAGTAATACTATGCGAAGATTTTTATTATAGATAGACACAGCTGTGGTCATTTAGATTATAAAATAAAAAATGCGACGTCCTCGGGCCACGACACGGGGACCCATTTTTAATACCTGCAGGAAAAATAATTTTTGCATAACGCTAAACTTAATTAGTAAAAGTTTCGCTTTTGTATGCTTCGCATACTGGGTCCCCGGATCACCAAAAGTAGGGCCCCTTAGGGCAGTCCGAGGACGTCGGATATGTTGCGGTGATGATGGAATGTGCTTTTTATTTAAAAATTTTAATCACCGGATTTTCTCCCTGCCAGTAAACAATATCCGACGGTTTGTGGGCTCTCCAGTGCACCAGTTGGGCTTGTTTGCCGACTTCGATGCTGCCTTTTGTATCGCTAATGCCGAGGGCTTTGGCGGCGTTGAGGGTGACGCCGAGCCAGGCTTCGGGGATGGTTAATCCGAATTGGGTGCAGGCCATGTGCAGGCATTGCAGGATATGGGTGGTGGGGGCGGTGCCGGGGTTGCAGTCGGTGGCGATGGCCATGGCGACGCCATATTTGCGGAACGCGGCGATCGGTGGCTTTTGTTTTTCTTGCAGCGCGTAAAAAGCGTAGGGTAGTAAAGTTGCCACGGTGTCGTTTTCAGCCATGGCCTGAATACTTTCCTTTGAGGTGTATTCCACATGATCGGCAGATAAGCCGCTGTATTCGGCCACCAGACCGGCTCCGCCTAAATCACTGAGTTGGTCGGCATGGAGTTTTACCGGTAAGCCCCAGCGGGCGGCGGCATCGAATACCCGGCGGGTTTCATCCGGGGTAAAGCCAATGCCTTCACAAAAGGCATCCACGGCATCGGCCAGTTGTTCTTTGGCCACTTTCGGAATCAGTTCTTTGCAGATTAAATCGATGTAGCCGGCGCGGTTGTCCTTATATTCCGGGGGTAAAGCGTGGGCAGCCAGTAAGGTGGTTTTTACTTCGATTCCGGTGGCTTCACCGGCCGCACGAGCGACTTTCAGCATTTTGATTTCATTGTCCACATCAAGGCCATAGCCGGATTTAATTTCCACCGTCATCACGCCTTGGTATTTCAGGTGCAATAAACGCAGAATGGTATCATCTAACAGACTGGTGTAACTGGCTTCACGGGTGGCTTTTACGGTGGATAAAATACCGCCACCGGCTTGGGCAATCTCTTCATAAGTGGCACCGGCTAAACGATGGGCAAATTCATCGGCTCGCGATCCGCCAAACACCAAATGGGTGTGACAATCAATCAGTGCCGGCGTCAGTAATTCACCTTGCAGCTCATAAACGTCATCGCAGTCGAATTGTTCGCTTTGGGCGGAACTGCCTATCCATTGAATCACGCCATCGCTAATGGCGACCGCGGCATCTTCTAATAATTCATCAACGGCCTGTAAGTCACTGCAGGTGGCGATGGTGGCATGTTTAATTAAAAGGTCGCATTTTTTCGTTGAGTTCATGGCGGTTCTATTTGACAATGATGATAATTAAAAATCACATTATACAGAATGCGAACTTATTTTTTTCAACAGGCTTTATTACCCGATGGCTGGTCCAACAATGTCCGTGTGGTGGTGGACAAGGGCGTTATTCAGTCGGTTGCCAGTGATGTTGAAGCGGAACAGGGCGACCAAACAGCGCGGGTGGTTATTCCTGCCATGCCGAATATTCACAGCCATGTGTTTCAGCGTGCCATGGCCGGTTGCAGTGAATACCGTTTGCGTGAGGATGATGATTTTTGGTCGTGGCGTGAATTGATGTACAAACTGGCCAATGCCATGGATGTGGCTGATTTTTATGATATCGCTAAAAGCAGCTTTCAAACCATGAAAGACCGCGGTTATGCCAATGTCTGTGAATTTCATTATGTGCACCGCGACTTAAACGATCCGAGCAATACTTATGCCCAGGCAGAAGCCATTTTACAAGCCGCCGATGAAGTGCAATTACCGATTACGCTGTTACCGGTGTTGTACAGTTATTCCGGATTTGGTGAACAGCCATTGCTTAAAGAGCAGCAACGTTTTGCTTTAAATGTTGATGAGTACCTGCAACTGTATGCGCATTTAGAGAAGCAACGTAAACCCCAACAGCGACTGGGCATATGTTTCCATTCCCTGCGCGCCGTTAGTCCCGAACAAATGCACTCGGTACTCAATGCCTTGCCTAAAGAGGCGCCGGTGCATATTCATATTGCCGAACAAACCGCTGAAGTGGATCAATGTATGACGCTGTACGGCCAGACACCTGTTGCCTGGTTACTGGATAACTTCGATGTCAATGAACGCTGGTGCCTGATTCACGCCACCCATCTCACTGAACAAGAAACCAAAGACCTGGCTCAATCAAATGCCATTGCCGGTTTGTGTCCCCTTACAGAAGCCAATCTCGGTGACGGTATTTTTCCTTTAGAAGATTATAAAAATAACCGCGGTCGCTGGGCCATTGGTTCGGACAGTAATGTCAAAATTAACCCGGCCGAAGAATTACAAATGCTGGCTTACTCGCAGCGCTTATCATTGCGTAAACGGGTGGTGTGTAGCGATCAATCGCAAGCCCATGCCGGTAGTTGGTTGTGGCAACAGGCCGTTGCCGGAGGCGCTCAAGCCAGTGGTCAGGCAGTGGGTGGAATTGCCAGAAACCAAATCCCGGCATTTTTAGCATTGCAATCAAACAATCCGGCCGATGCAAATCGAGACCGGGCTGAAACTTTATTGGACCGCCTTATTTTTGCCGATGATGTTGGCATTGAGCGTATAGACTGACCTGGATTTCACGTCAAATTCAGAAAATGACAACAGTCACCATGCTACAATGACGCAAACCAAACGACAGGGATTATGCCACTAACAAAAAACGCCAACATCATACTTATTGGCCCTATGGGCGCCGGTAAAACAACCGTGGGGAAGCAGCTGGCCTTGCGCTTAGGCAAAACCTTTTGTGATGTCGATCAGGAACTGGAAAAACGCACCGGTGTGTCGGTGAATTTAATTTTTGAAATCGAGCAGGAAGCCGGATTTCGAGCCCGGGAGCGGGCCATGCTGGCTGAATTGTTGCAGCGTGATAACAGCATTATTGCCACCGGCGGTGGGGTTGTGGTGACGCAAGAAAGTCGCCAGTTGCTACAGGCAACAGACCACACTGTGGTGTATTTAAAAACGGCGGTGAAGCATCAATTAAAACGCCTTAAACGAGATAAACAACGACCCTTATTACAAGGCACCGGGCGCCGAGAACGACTCATGAAACTGGCCAAAGAACGTAACCCCTGGTATGAATCAGTGGCTGATTTAACCTTTGCCAGTGGCCGCAACAGTGCCTATGGCATGGCCCAGAAAATTGCTGATTATTTGACCAAAGACACTTAAGTTTATGCAAACACTAAGCCTTAATATACCCGGTAAACAATACCCGATTGTTATTGATCAACAGGCCTTTAACTTTGCGGAAATTCGATCACGACTCACTGCCCAAAAAGTGATGCTGGTCAGTGACGAAAATGTGGCACCTTTGTACCTTGAGCCATTACGCGCTGAATTAGATGGTTTTGAAGTCCATGAGTGTGTCATTGCAGCCGGAGAAAACCATAAAAACATCCAAAGCTGGCAAATGATTCTGGATGCCTTGGCTAAACAGGGCTTTAATCGCAGCGATGTATTGGTCGCTGTCGGTGGTGGCATCGTCTGTGACATTACCGGCTTTGCTGCGGCCAGTTGGATGCGCGGTGTTGATTTTGTGCAAGTGCCGACCAGTTTATTGGCACAAATTGATGCCTCCGTGGGCGGTAAAACCGGCGTCAATCACACCGCCGGTAAAAACCTTATCGGGGCTTTTCATCAACCGCAAGCGGTGTTGATTAATATCGCCACATTACAGACCTTACCGCCCCGTGAATTCAATGCCGGTATTGGTGAAGCGATAAAATACGCCGGAATTAACCAGCCGGATTTCTATGGCTGGTTGCACGATAATCGACTGGCGATTAAGCAACAAGATCAAAAGGCCTTGCAACATTTAATCAGCGAATGCTGTGGCTTTAAAGCCGAGATTGTCCGCGATGACGAGAAAGAGCAGGGCGTGCGAGCCTTGTTGAATTTAGGCCACACCTTTGCCCATGCCATTGAAAATGTCAGCGATTACCATTATTTACATGGTGAGGCGGTGGCTTTGGGCCTGGTTATGGCAGCTGACTTGTCGGTCAGATTAGGCCATGCCGAACCGGGATTAAAAGCGCAATTTATTGAATTAATTGCAGCCTTTGATTTGCCCCATGCGCTACCTAATAAATACACCGCAGAACAGATAATTCACGCCATGCGTTTAGATAAAAAAGCCCAATCAGGACAGCACCGTTTGATTTTAATGCGTGGCATGGGTCAGGCCTTTATCGCCGCAGATGTGCCGGAAGATGTCATTGCTGAGTCCATTGATGCCTGTCGCGAAGGAGTAGAGAAATGAAATTGTTATTAACCACATGTCATCTCGTTGCCTTGCTGTTTATCAATGGTTTGGGTCAAGCCCAGGAACTGCCGGACATAGACGACAATCCGGAAGCAGACAGTGAGCGAAGTGAAGTGGTGTGTTATGCCGCTAAAGACCGTTGGGTCTGTGCCCCAAAAGGCAGCAAACGGCCAACCGCAACCATTGAGAATATTAAGGCCAAAGCGGCGACTCAAGCCGAAGATGTTGAACAATTATCAGAAGATGATTCAATTAATCCTTTAGATCCCCCGACAGGTGTTGAATCCATGACTGACAACGCACCGGAACAGCCCGTTGTCAATCCCATGGCCGAAACCCCGCAAGAGAAGGTCACAGAGCAACCACCACAAAGTAACGTAGTGGCCGAACCGGATCAGCCGGAAGTCGAGTTACCGGATACCGACCAAGTAACAACCGCTGACCAGGTTGCCGCAAGCACCCAAGCCCCGGACTATGTCGGCGATAATTGGTTTCAGCATTACCCGGATCACTGGACCATCCAAATTATCGGGGTCGCCAACCAGCAAAACCTCGAAGCCTTTATCAGGCAACAACAATTAACCGATCATGATTACCGAATTGTTGAAACCCGGGCCAATGATGCGCCGTGGTGGGTGGTGATTTATGGTCATTACCCCAGCCGTGATGATGCTGATATGGCTCGAAATAATTTACCCAAAAACTTAGCGAGTGATGCCTGGTTAAGACCCTTGTCATCTTTAGCAGGAGAATATTAATGTTTAAACCCGAAAACAGCGCGCTGATGATAATCGATGTCCAAGGCCGCTTAGCCAGTTTAATTCATGGTGCTGATGATCTCATTAAGGAAATCAACATTATGATAAAAGCGGCTGAAATTTTGGACATGCCGATTATCTGGATGGAACAATATCCCCAAGGTCTGGGTTACACTGTGGATGCCATTAAAGAAAATTTAGTTAATCATAAAGCCATCGAGAAAATCACTTTCAGTGGTTGTGGCAATGATGAAGTGTTGAAGGCACTGAAAGACAGCGACCGCAATCAGGTCATCGTCACCGGCATCGAATCCCATGTTTGTGTGTACCAAACTGTTTTGGGAATGCTCAATGAAGGCTATCAAGTGGCCATTAACCAAGACGCCATTTCATCACGCAAACCATCGAATAAGCAACTCGGTTTAGAGCGCATGAAAGACGCCGGCGCCATCAAAACATCCACCGAAATGATACTGTTTGAACTGATGCAAACCGCTGAACACCCGAACTTTAAACAAATCTCAAATTTACTGAAGTAAACGCCACATACCCAGAGCGATGGGTTTACCTGTTAAACCCATCGATTAAACCCCTCAGCGACAAATCAGGTCGCATGCAGTGACATGGGCAATGATTATTTCTGGCCACCATAGTGCATAACCAATACAATAGTTAGTGTAAAGTTCTCAAACGCCAAAACCCCTATAAAAACCAAAAATAACGCCATGAAACTCATCATTGCCGGCGGTCGTGATTACCGCTTCACATCGAAAGACATCGAACAATTAAATAGACTCGAAAACATTACCGAAGTCGTTTCCGGCGGTGCCCAAGGCGCCGATAACGAAGGCGAACAATGGGCTACCGAACAAGGCATCCCCATAAAAATATTCAAAGCCGACTGGAAAAAATACGGCCGCGGCGCCGGCCCCAAACGCAACCAAGCCATGGCCGACTACGCCGACGCCCTGGCCTTATTCCCCGGCGGCAAAGGCACCGACAATATGTACCAACAAGCGCAGAAGGCTGGGTTGGTTGTTTATGATTGGCGGTTGTGAAAAAAGATAAATAACAGCTCAGTCATTCTCGTGCTTGACACGAGAATCTCCTCAATAAACTAGCAATAGTTATTCAATTGATATCCACTTAATAACAGGAGAAAAACAATGAACCGATATGAAAAAGAACAACGAAAAAACCGCCAGAAACTCCTGGCAGAATTCAACACCGAGCAAATCGAATTCTTCGAAGCCATCGAAGAACTCCGCAACACCCTCAACCGCTTCGAATCCAAGTTCCACGTCACCATGTTCCCTGAAGAATATGATTACATGATGGATGATTTTGGAGACGCCAAAGCCCGAAAGCGCGGTGAAAACCCGATGAGCGAACGCTACCAAAAAGAAGTTAACGAACGTCGCCAAAAATTAGGCTTAGAGCCACTTGAGGACAACGGCATGGTTCGTTATGACGACAGCTTAATCTACACTAATGAAAAAGTCGCACGTTTATTAACCAGCCAAGATCAAACTCTCAAAGCCGAAATAAAAGAACTGATTGACGTCGATTTCAACTTCAAACACTTTATGGAGCACCTGAAAAGCTACGATGTTACGCAGTACCACGCCGACAAAAGAAAAGAAATGGCCAAGCGCTATGGGGCGCATATCACTTAATTAATATAAATTTATCTAACATAAAAGGCTTATCAATAGGGGCTGCTTTTAGAGTTACTTTAATGTATTATGAGAGATCAAAATATTAGGAATATCTATGAATTTTAAGCTTGGGGAATTATTTAGTGGACCTGGTGGAATTGGTTATGCTGCTAAACAAGCTGTGATCCTAAATAATAATGAAAAATATTCAATTACTCATGCTTGGGCAACAGATTATGATAATGACACCTGTAAAACATTCATAAAAAATGTATGCCCAGACAAAGTGGATACTGTGATTTGTAGAGATATCAGAAAACTTGATTTCAAAAAGTTATTAAATATATCAAAAATTGACGCATTAGCATTCGGCTTTCCTTGTAATGATTTTAGTATGGTAGGAGAACAAAAAGGAATTGATGGTACTTTTGGTCCTCTTTATAGTTACGGTATTAAGGCATTGAAGATGTTTAAACCAAAATGGTTTCTTGCTGAAAATGTTGGCGGGCTAAGAAACTCAAATGAAGGAAATGCATTTAAAAATATTTTAAGAGAGCTAGAGGAATCTGGATATAGCATCACACCACATTTGTATAAGTTTGAAGAGTACGGTGTTCCTCAGGCTCGTCATAGAATAATTATAGTAGGAATAAGAAAAGATATAGAGTTATCATTTAAAGTTCCTTCTAATGATGAATTTCAAAATATTGATAATACTGCACAGACAGCTCTTGAAAAGCCCCCAATTTTAGAAAATGCATTTAACAATGAATTCACTAATCACGCTAAACATGTGATTGAAAGGCTTAAACATATTAAGCCCGGTGAGAATGCATTCAATGCTAAACTACCAAAAGAATTAGAGTTAAATGTAAAAGGAGCAAAAATTAGCCAAATTTATAAAAGATTACATCCAAATAAACCAGCTTATACAGTGACAGGAAGCGGTGGAGGCGGTACACATGTCTATCATTGGTCTGAAAGCAGGGCGCTTACAAATAGAGAAAGAGCAAGATTACAAACTTTTCCAGATTCTTTTGAATTTTGTGGTTCAAAAGAAAGTGTTCGAAGGCAAATTGGTATGGCAGTACCTCCAAAAGGTGTAAAAATAATTTTTGATTCTATTTTAAAAACTTTTGCAGGCATTGAGTATAATTCAGTTAGCAATAATATTAACTTAGAGTATTAAATATGTCTGAAAAGCTACATACAAATAACTTGTTTAAAAAAATTTTAATTGAGCCAGTTAGCGATGCTTCAGAGCTTTATATCGTTTCGGGCTATGCATCGTCAGCTATGGTTTTTCACCATGCGACAAAATTAAAAGAACTTGATTTAAAAATAAAGATTAATTTATTAATAGGAATGACCAGTGAGGATGGGCTTTCTTATACTAATCATAAAGGGTTTCAAAAGTTAATGAATGATGACTTTTCCAGTTTTTTTACATGTAGTTATCTTACAGATTGCCCTCCAGTTCATTCTAAGGTATACACATGGATTAACGGTACTAAGCCAGTTAAAGCTTTCAGTGGCTCTCCAAATTATTCGCAAAAGGCATTTGTAGGTAATCATCAACGTGAAGTTGCTAATGAATGTGATCCCTCAATGGCATACGAATATTACAATTCTTTAATTGACGAGTCGATTTACTGTAATCATCTTGAAGCAGAAGAGTTAATAAACCTTTATAAAGCTCAGAAACCAGATAAATCAAAAAGTTCTTTAATGGAAGAAACTGGTTTTTCATATGATTCAGCTCTTGGGCTCGAAAAAGTTACCATTTCATTTATAAATAAGTATGGAGTAATTTCAAAAAGATCTGCTTTAAATTGGGGTAAAAGAAAAGGGAGAGAGCCAAATCAAGGCTATATTCCTCTTAGGTCTAATGTGTATAAAACTAATTTCTTCCCGCCAAGATCCCAGCATTTCACAGTTCATACAGATGATGGAAAAATTTTGATTTGCAGTAGAGCTCAAGAAAATGGCAAGGCAATTCATACTCCACATAACAATAGCTTGATTGGTGAATATTTTAGATATAGATTGGGTGTTCCTAATGGTGAATTGGTAACAATGGATCATTTTTTAAAATACGGTAGAACCGACTTAGAGTTTTATAAAATTGATGAAGAAAATTATCATATGGATTTTTCAGTAAAATAAATCATATTTTATTTTTATTAATTGATTTTTATAAACTATCTCACTACTCCAATAATAATAGACTTCTCGATCTCAACTTTTTTATCACCCACTGTAATCGATTTTAATAACTGCATTTTCGCGTGTTCGAAATCTTCTTTTGATTTAGCATGAACTAAGCACAAGGGTGTTTGATTGTCGAGTTTTGTGCCGAGGGGGGCGATTTGGGTGAGGCCGACGCTGTGGTTGATTAGGTCGGCAGATTTTTTGCGTCCGCCACCGAGTTCGACCACGGCGAGGCCGATGTCGCGGCAGTTGCTGGCGGTTAAATAGCCGGGTTTGGTTACGAATAGGGGTTCGATGATATTCGCGGCTTTTAAATAGTTGTCGGGATTATCCATTAAATCTGCAGGACCGCCGTGGACGGAGGTCATAAAGCTGAATTTTTCGGCGGCTTGGCCATTGTCGAGGACGTTTTGTACTTTGTTGAGAGCCTTGTCGAGATTTGTTTCGATGTTGCCCATAATCAATAACTCTGCGGCCAGACGTTTCACCAATTCATGCAAGCGGGCATCAACATGGTCTTGTCTTAAGTAACCGATGGTTTCACGGATTTCTACGGCATTCCCCGCGGTGTGACCAAGAACCTGGTTCATGTCGGTGATTAAGGCGCGGGTTGGAATCGGTGAGACCTTAACGATGTTTTTTGCCAGGGCCCTGGCCATGTCCGGGTTATTGGCAAAGGCGCCGTTACCGCATTTCACATCCATAATCAGGGCATCGAGTCCGGCAGCGAGTTTTTTCGAGAGAATCGAGGCGGTGATAAGAGGAATACAATCAACGGTGGCGGTGATATCACGAGTTGCATAGATGCGCTTATCCGCCGGTGCCAATTCAGCGGTTTGGCCAATAATGGAACAACCAACCTGACGGGTGATGCGTTTAAATTCGGCCACATCTATGTGGGTGTTATAGCCCGGGATAGATTCGAGTTTATCCAGAGTACCGCCGGTATGACCCAAACCACGCCCTGAAATCATCGGCACATGGGCACCGCAAGCGGCTAATATGGGGGCCAGCATTAAGGACACTTTATCGCCAACACCGCCGGTGGAATGTTTATCTAAAACCGGCCCGCGTAAATCACAATCCGACCAGTCCAGGGTATCGCCGGAATGCTGCATGGCAAAGGTAAAATCCCGGCATTCATCGAAGGTCATGTCCTGAAAATACACCGCCATGGCAAAGGCCGCAATCTGCGCTTCGGTGACCGATTCATCGGTAATACCACGGACAAATTCATTAAGCTCTGCGGTACTTAAGGCCTGACCATCGCGTTTCTTTTTAATGATTTCCTGAGGCAGCATGGTGATTTTCTGGGCTTCGTTTAAACAGGTATTTTAGCGGATTGGGAGGGATTGTGCGAGCGGGGACGACACCCGTTGTCGTCCCGGTTACTATCTATCCATTTTAACGTGACACACCGCCATCCATGGCGGCGAGCGAAGCCGAGGGATCTCATTCAATCTGGTTCTTTTTCAATAGATGCAATGCTCTTAAAACACGGAAATTGATAGTTTTTATATATTCCATAATACAAACACTTGAACTATTATACATCTACATATATAATTATGTTTGAGATATAGATCTGCTTTTATGAGAAAAATTTCCTTTGTTGGCAAATCGCTTGATGATTTAAAACAATTTCCCGTTGATACCAAGCGTGAAGCTGGCTATCAGTTGGATAGGTTGCAAAGAGGTTATGATCCAAATGACTGGAAGGTTATTAAAAACATGGGATTCGGTGTCCGAGAAATCCGAATTAAGGATGTGACAGGTATTTATCGGGTTATTTATGTTGTTAAATATGTAGAGACAATCTTTGTTTTACATGCATTTAAAAAGAAAACTCAAAAAATAACAAAAAGCGATTTGGATATTATTAGGCAAAGATTAAAAACTATCACCCAGGAGATGCCCTAATGGCGACTGAATTTAATAGTGTTTGGGATGCACTTGAAGAAGATCCCGTAAGACAAGAAAACTTGAAGTTACGTTCTCAACTTATGATTGAGATTAATGCTGTGCTTGATCAAAAACAATTAACGCAAGCCGATATTGCAAAGCTGTTAGCCACTACTCAACCACGGGTATCCGCTTTAAAAAAAGGTAAAATTAATAATTTTAGACTGGATATGTTGGTCGATTTCGCCACCAGGTTGGGTCTGAGTATTTCGATTAATATTGCTGCTTAATGTTGGGTGAATTGACTAGTTCATATTAATTTTTTCTTCGACCCACATGGATGTGGGAAAAGCAGGTAATTGTCGGGAACAATTTCGGCCTGCTCACGCCACACACCCGACGTCCTCGTGCCACGACACGGGGATCCAGTTCACCTAGTGAGCAAAAGCGAAGCTTTTACTGCATTTATTTAAGGGTATTTTAAGATTATTTATCTTCAGTTATTAAAGATGGGTCTCCGGGTCGGTGCCCGAAGACGTCGCAGTTTGAATATTTTCTTATGTCGCCGTTTCCGCGTCCTGCTCACACGGCACACCTAAATCTATTTAGGCGTAGTAATGGTCTAGGAAGCCGGCGATCAGTTGTTTCATGTTGTGGGCGGCTTTGGGGGCGTAGCTGAGGGTTTGGTCGTGGCTGATGCCGCCGTCGTCCATGCCGGCGCCGTAATTGGTGATGACGGAAAGTCCGGCGACTTTCATGCCGTGATAACGGGCCAGGATGGTTTCCGGCACGGTGGACATGCCGACGGCATCGGCGCCAAGTTGGCGAATGGCTTTAATTTCTGCAGGGGTTTCAAATTGTGGGCCGGCCATCCAGGCATAGACGCCTTGCGCCAGTGGGATATCATGTTGTTTGGCGATTTGTTTAAAATAATAGCGAAATTGGGCATCGTAAGCATTGGCCATATTGACAAACCGCAAATCACTGGGACTGCCAAATAGCGGTGAGCGGCCGGTGAAATTCAGGTAGTCTTTAATCAGCATAATGGAGCCGGGGACTTGGTTTAGTAGGGAGCCGGCGGCATTGGTGATAATCAGGGTTTCGATGGCTGAGGCTTTTAAGGCGCCGATGATGGGTGCCATGGCTGAGGCATCCCCGTTTTCATAATAATGACAGCGACCATTTAAGACAATCAAAGGATGACCATCGAGGGTGACAATCGATAATGTACCGTTATGACCACCAACACCGAGTTCGGGAAAGCCGGGAAGATCGCTGTAATCCAGGGTTGCGATGACATCAACGGCTTCGCTAACTTTACCCAGTCCGGAGCCTAAGATAAGCGTCACTTTGGGGCATAGGTCGCCACAGGCATCATCAATGATACGTGCTGCAGCACGGTGTTCTTCGCTTAATAAGTCTGTTCTTTTTGTCATGATTTAATCCGTTATTCGCCGTACGGTGTCCAGATGTTTTTAACTTCCACACTGTGGCGTAAAAAGGTTTTGTTTTGGGCTTTATTTGAAGTCCAGTCTTTGGATGCTGTGTGGGTCCATGTGCGTTTCAGGTTTAATGCAGATTCATGCTCCACCAAAGTGGCACCTGTTTGGTCACCGAAATACCACAAGGCATCGAGATTTAAGTGTCCCGCCAATGTTGATAACATGTCTTCATGCCGTCCCGATAAGATATTGACGGTGCCGGCAGGTACATCAGAAGTGTTGAGGACTTGATACAACTCCAGCGCCGGTAATGGGCAGGCTTCATCCGCCAGCATCACCACCCGGTTACCCATGGCCAGGGCCGGTGCCATTAAGGACACAAAACTCAGCAAGGGGTTTTCCGCCGGGCAGGTGATACCAATCACCCCCACCGGTTCATGCATGGCCATGGCCACCGCTCGCATCGGCACAGCGTGCACCCGACCATCAAATTTATCACACCAGCCGGCGTAATAATTAATCCGTTCAATGCTTATATCAACTTCTTTTTTGGCGGCACTCGGACTGTGACCAAAGTCCTTTAAGCGGTCGATAAATTCGTCTTTTCGTAAACTCAGATTTTCCGCCAGGAAATACAGCACTTGCTGGCGTTGGTAGGCGGTCATTTTTGACCATTGGTCTGCGTTTGCCGCCGCTTCCACAGCATTACGCACGTCTTTGCGGTTACCTAAACCTGCCTGGGTGATGGTGTTGCCTTTGGCGTCTAATACTGAATAGGAATAACCGCCATCGGGGCGCACTTGCTTACCACCAATGTACATTTTTGGGGTGGTGTCCATGGCATCGCTGACATGGCTGTCACCGACGGCTTTTGTTTTCTTTTGGGGGGCTTTCCTGGCGTTGAATTGTTCGCCTGGTTTCAGGTATTCAAACAGACCTTCAAAACCACCTTCACGGCCAAAGCCCGATTCTTTGACACCACCAAAACCGGCGGCGGCATCGAATTGGTTGGCGCAGTTAATCCACACCACACCGGCCTGCATTTGCGGAGCCAGGTGTAAAGCCAGATTAATGTTCTCACTCCAAATGGTGGCGGCCAATCCATAGCGACTGTTATTGGCCAGTGCCACGGCTTCAGCCGGGGTGCGGAAGGTCATACCCACCAGAACCGGGCCAAAGATTTCTTCTTGTACCACCAGGTCACCGGGGGCCACATCGACCAATAAAGTCGGCGGATAAAAGTAACCCTGTTTTGGTAATTCGCAGGGTGCTTGTAATATCCGGGCGCCTTGTGCAACACCGGTGTTCACCATGTCGGTAATCTTTTGTTGTTGTTCTTGGTTAATAATGGCGCCAACGTCGGTGGATTTATCCAAAGGATCACCGATGCGTAATTTGCTCATGCGGTCTTGTAGTTTTTGCTCAAATCGAGCCGCCACCGATTCTTGAATCAGCAGGCGTGAACCGGCACAACAGACTTCGCCCTGGTTAAACCAAATGGCATCGACCACACCTTCCACAG
>QQUO01000236.1 GCA_008501575.1 Pseudomonadota bacterium | reverse complement strand
TGTTGATTTAGAGGTGGCTTATGTACCCACCGGTGGCTGGGACACCCATGACAATCAAAGCTATACCTTTGAACAACTGACCACTGGTTTATCCGCGGCGCTGTCAGCATTTTATGAGGATTTACACGCCCATTACCCGGGCCGGTTCACCATCATATTACAATCTGAATTTGGCCGCCGCGCTTACCAAAACAGCGCCAACAGCACCGATCATTGTTATGGTAATCCCATGTTTGTGATTGGCGACACGGTTAATCCGGGATTTCACGGGCAATTCCCCGGATTAGGGCCCAGTGAATTATTTGAACAAGGTGATGTGAATGTCACCACCGATTACCGTGATGTGGTCAGTGAAATTCTGATTAAACGCATGCGCAATCGGTTTTTGGGGTACATCTTCCCTGATTACAATAACTACAGTCCACTTAACATTGTACAAGGCGGTGACATGACGCCCATTTATGAGGTCAACTACGACCCCATTTTTGCCGCCGGTTTTGATTAATCTGGGGTGGTGGATCCCAACTCATGACAACCCGCGGCTCCATTCAGGGCATGCGGCTAAATCTTTTTCTGTGCCGATCAACTTAATGCAGAATACAGCGATTTACCACCCAAAAGAAGAGACACTGCAATAACCACCAGGGCCAATAAATTATGCAACCAGCTGTTTTTATATGCGCCCAATAAATCAGATTTATTCATAACAAACAATAAAAAGATTGCCAATAGTGGTAACAACAAACCATTGGCAATTTGGGCAAACCAAATGATGGTGATGGGTTTATAACCCGACAATGACAACAGCAAACCACTGAACAACACCGTCATCCAAATCATTTTAAATTTAATATCCTTACCTGCTGTTGGCCAGCCCAGCATGCCTGACACCGCATAAGCAGCCGCTAAAGGGGCGGTGATGGCTGAAGAAATACCGGCGGCAAACAGCCCCACCGAGATAAAAACAGCAGCCCAAGACCCCAATAAAGGCTGTAACTGAATCGACATATCAGCAGCCGATTGAATGCTGACCTGCTGCCCAAAAAATGCGGTGGCGGCCGTGGCCACAATGGCCAATGATATTAACCCGCCGACACCAATAGAAATGATGGTGTCTTTGCGAACCAAGCTTAAATCTTCAGGCTTATGCCATTTGGATTTAACTGCTGAGGCATGCAGAAACAAATTATAGGGCACCACAGTGGTGCCCACCAAAGCCACAATGGTTAACCAGGCACCTTCAGGCACTTGTGGCTTCATTCCCTGAAAAAGGGCGGTCCAATCAGGCTTAGTCAGTATAAAAGTTGTGACAAATGCCAAACTCATTAACAGCACTAATACAATCAAAGACCGTTCAAAAACCCGGTAACTACCTTGAATCAGAACAGCAAATGCAACCGCAGCAATCAGTATCGGCCATGGGAAATCAACTGTAGGTAACATTGCTTGCAAACCCAAAGCAGCACCGGCAATGTTACCCCCCTGGTAAGCCCCGTTACCAATAAATATGGCCACCGCAACCAAGGCAAACACCAACACTTTATAAACTGGGTGAGTGAACTGTTTTTGCAGGACTTCGCCCAAACCTTGTTGTGTGATTAGTCCCAACCGGGCTGACATTTCCTGTAACAACATACAAGCCATGACCGAAAACAGCAAAGCCCACATTAGGGCGTATCCATAATTGGCACCGGCCAATGTACATGTGGTCACCGTTCCGGGGCCGATAAAAGCAGCTGCAACCAGACTGGCAGGGCCAATTGCGAAGCGTTTTTGCTTAGCTACCTTCATTTAATTTAATAATATCCAAGTGCCCAAGCCTAAAAAGGATACATAACCGACAATGTCCGTGACAGTGGTCAGCACCACGCCACCGGCGATGGCCGGATCGATACTCAAGCGCCTTAATAACACCGGCACCATAACCCCGGCCAGGGCACCGGCAATCAGGTTAATCACCAGGGCCAGGGCAATCACCACACCCATTTCAATGTCTTTGTACCATGCCACAATAATGATGGATAAAATAATGGCCCACACCAGACTGTTGATAATGCCGATCATGACTTCCCGGTTCAACAGGTTTTTAATGTTACCACTGCCCACCTGGCCAGTGGCCATACCCCGAATCATTAAAGTTAATGTTTGCGAACCGGCAATACCGCCCATGGAAGCCACAATCGGCATCAACACCGCCAAAGCCGCCACCTTTTTGATGGTTTCTTCAAAAAATCCAATGGCAATAGCAGCCAGCAAAACTGTTAACAAATTAACACCCAACCACACGGCCCGGCGTTTGGAAGAACTAAATATGGGTGCAAACATATCACCCTCTTCGTCCAAACCCGCCATCCGCATCACCGATCGCTCTGCTTCATCACGAATCACATCGACCACATCATCAATGGTAATGCGACCAATCAATTGATTTTTCTCGTTAATCACCGGTGCAGAAATCCAATCATTATGCTCAAAATCCTGAGCCACTTCACTGGCATGGGTGGTGTCCAATATCGCCGGCGCATCTTCATCAACAATATCCCGAATTGGCGTTTTTGGGTCACAGGTTAATAAGGTTTCCAAAGGCACCCGCCCTTTATAATGCCCCTTACGACCCACGGCAAACAGGTCGCCTATGGGTTGTGGAATATTTTCCCGAAACCGCAAATAACGTAACACCACATCAACATTAACATCGGTTCTGACGCGTAACACATCGGGGTTCATCAAGCCACCGGCGGTGTCTTCGGGGTAGGACAAAACCTGATGGAGCATGTCTCTGGAGGTTTTATCCATCGACAGCATCAGCTGATTAGACACCTCTTCAGGTAAATCAACAATGATGTCGGCCATGTCATCGAGATCCAAATCTCGGGTGGCATCCACAAGTTCATCGGTATCTAAATGCTCTATGAGGCTGTCACGCACCTCATCGTGCAATGAAACAAGCACTTCACCACGGCAGGATTCATCGATTAACTCCCACACCTGAAAACGCTTATCACCGGGCAAAGATTCCAAAAACATGGCTGCTTCAGCGCCGGGTATACCATTAATGATGCGCGATACCGCACCCAAATGACCATCTTCTAAAGCCAAATGCAAGGCATGAATTTCTTTTTCGGTGGTTTCGTTGGGTTGGGTTTCTGCCATTGTTGTTCCTTCAGTTGTTATTTTTAGGTGCTTTGACTCACAATCGGGTATTATAGTGTCATACCTCATTTAATTTACGTGATAACACCTTGAATCACAATATTATTTTTCAAAAAATTGAAACCGTCGACTTAGCGGATGTGGCAGCCATTGAACAACAATGCTATCCCAACCCATGGCCGATAAAAACCATGCAAGACTGTCTGGACGCCGACTATCAGTGTCTCAAAGGCCTGACTGAACTGAGCCCGGAAATTCGTTGTTATGCCTTTATGATGATTGGTCATGAGGAAGCCCATTTACTCAAAATAACCGTTCACCCAGCGCACCGTAAGAAAGGATTGGCCCAGGCCATGTTACACCGGCTCACTTTAATTGCACGCATTAATCACGCCCGTAAAATCTGGCTGGAAGTGAGGACCAGCAATGATGAAGCGATTCGTTTTTACCGCCGTGCCGGATTTGAAATCAAAGGTAAACGCAGAAATTATTACCGTTATAAAGACCACAACGGCAAACAGATTAAAGAAGATGCTTTAGTGATGTGCTATTCACTGATTTAAGGCCAAAAAAAACCCGCAAATTAGCGGGTTTTTTTCATCAATCTACGACTTTAGTCAAAGCCGTTTTTGAAAATAACATCCAATTCAGGACTAATATAAAGCACAAATCCATCATGGTCTGTTACCCGTAAGGATGAACCATAATCATCTTCATATTGCAAAGGAGCATCTGCCTGACCGCGCACATAACGCATTTGTTTAAAAAAGATCAATCCGGCATCATTGCTCACTGCATGGTCAAGTGATTGCGCAGCACCATTAAAAAGAAAGGAATACTGCTCATCGGCTGCCAGGGTTTGAGTGGTATTGGTCAAAGGGCTGGCTTGAAATAACGGTGTGTCCCATAACAAGTTGTCCGTGGCAACGGCATGCCCGGTAATTTGACCCATCACATCCACATAACCGTCGGTGAATTGAAAGGCATTAAAATCGCCCAGCACATACACCGGATCGCCCGGATTATTGTTTTGAATGTCAGCAATCATGGTGGCCACTGATTGGGCTTGGCTCAGGCGTTTATTGCGCACCCGATCACCATCACCAACATCATCAATACCACCCATAGAACGCAAGTGCACGTTTAACAGCTGAATAGGCATTGTGTAATTGCTTAACACAATATCAGCTGATAACTGTAACGGTGGTCTGTCATGCAATAATGAAGCATCATAAGGGTTCACTTCAGCCGCACCCAATTGGTTTATTTGGACATTGGTGACCACCGTGGCATCGTATAAATAACCAACATCAATGCCACCTTGATCATTACCCTCGATAAGCACCGCTGTGTACTGGGGGCCACTCAAACCGTTAATTTCTGTGGCCAAATTATTCATCACATCAATGTTTTCCACTTCTTGCACAGCTAATATGGCCGGTGATTGCATGTCATTGACCACATAACGCGCAAATTTAGCCAAGCGCCCGGCATACACCAATGGATCTTCCACCTGACCATCATCTTGGTTACCGGGATCATCCACATCATTAAATAACCGAAACATATTTAATGACGCAATGGTTAATTCATCGGCTGTTGCCATCGGTGCTGTATCGGGCAATACTTTATCTTCTGTTACCACAACCACTGATGGCCACAATTCATATTCATTAAAATCAAAGCCAAACACGCCATACATGGTGACGTGAGCGCCGGCGTTATAACCACCGGTTGGAACCGTAAACCCTAAACCGGATACATCCACTTCCAACAATTCCGGATTACCGTCATAGATTGGCAAACCCGGCATACCAGGAAACTCTATGCCTGTTTCTCGAAACGCCCGGGTAGTGCCGGCTTTCACTAAAAAGTCATCGCGGTTAGCACCCACCCAATAGGAACTGTAGGAACTGCTGATGACACCTTCTGGCATAACAAACCACATGCCTTCAACACATTCATAACCCATGGCTTCACTTCCACAAGGGTATTCACCGGCCACTGTGGACGGAAAATTTTCATTCAAGATAATGGCTGCCGGCAGACTGTTACCCTGACTCTCCACAATAATGATTTGACTGCCCGGATTGGCAAACTCGGTAAAACCAAAAAATTCATCAATCACACCTGTGACAGTGACCTCATCACCCACTTGGACAGACGGTGCACCACCGGTGTAGACATAAATGCCATTGGAGGTCATTGGATCTAAATCATCACGGATATCCGGTGTTTGCATAAAAAACCCGGAATCACTTAGTATGGTAACGATGTTATTGGCACTTTTCACCATCAGACCGTCATAGCTCGAAGCCAAACCACTGCCCTGAATCTCAAAAATTTCCACGGTGGGATAACCGACCAGAAAGCTAAAATCATAATTGGCCACCATGGCATCCGGGGTACCGTCAACATCGGTAATCTCGGTGTCTACAACCGTGACATCACAAGTTTCACCATCCACCAATGTGGATGCCGGTGTTAGCACAAATTGACTCACCGCAGTGGCTGGTAAGCCACTGGAAAAGCTGACTC
>QQUO01000352.1 GCA_008501575.1 Pseudomonadota bacterium | reverse complement strand
TTAATTTCGCTGAAGCCATCGAACTGGATACGATTTTAGATCAACACAATCCTGACTGGCGACAGCTAAAACTTGGGGTTAAAGAAAAACCGAATTGGTTTAAAAATGTGGTGTCAGAAACCGGCAATCGTATTTTAACCCATATCAACGAGTCGTCTCATGTCAACCCAATCAACTTATTGGCGGTGAGTTTACTGGCCACCCCCAACCAAGCCGCTTCGGTCAGTAATTTAACCGAGCAAATTCAACTCTACAAAAACTTATTACGGGATTTACCCTACTCAGAAAGAACCACCATCACCAGTTTAACTGAATCAGAAATCATTGAACAAGGCATTAAACTGGGCTTTATTGAACAAGTCAAACATGACTTAGGTGATGTGATTCGGGTCAAGCAGGATATGGGTGTGATGATGACCTATTACCGCAATAATGTACTGCATTTATTTGCCGCCAGTTCATTTATTGCCATGTTTTTTATTAATCAAGCCCAATATCCGCGTAAGGATTTATTGCGCATCATGGCCATCATTTACCCCTACATTAAAAATGAATTGTTTCTAAAATGGAGCCGCGAAGAATTTATTGAATATGGCCGAATGACCCTTAAACTGTTTAAGACTCATGATTTATTGGTGTCAGAAGGTCGTCAATTGCAACGTCATCCCGGTGGTTCCATACAAGCGGGCAAATTGCGGGTACTGGCCAATGCCTTAATGCAAACCTATGAACGGTTTTTTATCGTCATCGCAGTACTCAAATCCAAAGGTTCCGGTCAACTCACCACCAATGAACTGGAAACTTTATGTCACCAGATAGCAAGCCAATTAACACTGCTATATGAATTTAATTCACCGGACTTTTTTGACAAGAATTTATTCAAACATTTTATTAAACAACTGAACAAAGAAGCCATTATCGATATTAATGATGCCGGAAAAATAGTTCTGACTGATAATTTAGAACCCATGTATCAAGGCGCTAAAGCCATCTTGTCACGGCGCATTCGACACAGTATTCTTTACCTCATTTAAATATCTTCAGCATTAAACCGATCGGGGCCTTGTTGGCCGGCGGTTTTTTCATATTGACCCGGCCCCACTTTACGGTACTGGGTAAAGCCTTGTTTACTGATATTCTTTTCACTTAAGGTATGTCCGCCACCACTGGTTAAACCGGTATGGATATTAACAGCCGTAATAATTTTTTTAACGGCCGTACCACATTCAGGGCATTGCTGTAAGGCTTCATCGGCTATTTTTTGTCGCACCTCAAAACCATGACGGCATAAGTCACAACCATTTTCGGCAACTTGTTGGTAGCAATAAATTGGCATAATTCAATGTCCTTGGGTCTTCGTAATCCGGCCTAAGCGAATCGGTGGGTACAATAAAAAAGCCCTTAGAAACAAGGTCTCCAAGGGCTTTGAGTTATTGAAGACAGACTATTAATGTATGCCTTTCATACCTTTTTTCAAGAGGGGACTGAGTAACAACAGCACCAGACCGAAGCCAACCCCTAAATACAATAAGGTGGTCCACAGTTCGTTGTATTTATCCAGTTGCTCCGTCACCGTTAAGGTCAGCAGTTCTTGTTGGTCCAAAGCGGCAATTTTGGCCAGTAACACCGCCACCACTTCAGATAATGATGTGGCTAAGAACCAAACCCCCATGACCATACTAACCACACTCTTGATGGAAAGTTTAGTCACTGCAGACAAACCAACCGGAGATAAACTCAGTTCACCTGTGGTGTGTAACAGGTAAGCCAGTAACAGCCAAATCCATGCCACTTTACCGGAAGCATCAGGCATCATGGCACCAATCAATAAAGCACCAAAACCCAGACCCACTTGAATTAAACCCAATGAAAATTTCACCGGCGTACTGGGATCAAGATTAACACGCGCCAATTTCACCCACAAGGCGGCAAATATCGGTGCCAAGGTAAAGATAAATAAAGCATTGAGCGAACCAAATTGACCGGCCGTGGGCTCAATCACCAAATTCTCCACCTGACCATCTGCCAAACCACCCAAATGGAACAAGCCGTAATAAGCACAAATCCCTCCGACGATTAACATGGTCACAGCGATAATGCTGATACTGGCCGCTGAAGAGGTGGCATCTGTTTGGGTAATGGTGGTGGCTTTATCACGGTTAAAGAAAAAGCCGATGAGGATAAAGGCCAGTGACATGGCTTTCACCACCGAAGTTAAGAGCAATAAGAATATCCCTAAATAAGAAAAGTAGGTTATCCATTCACCGCCGAATTGGTAAATCACCACACCCAAGACCAACACAATATCAATTAGCCCAATTAACAGCGTCGGCATCAACACCGATTTAATGGGGCTGTTATGTATGCCTCGATAGGCATTGGCAGTTTTAAAACCAAAGCCGGCAATAACAAAAGAAATCACCGCCAACACATAAAACAACCAGGCATCACCGTTGGTCAAATGGGCATTAATTAAGCGACGATCAATGACCCGATCAGCAAATAAAGTCATGGAACTGGCTGATTGTTCAAACAAGGCCCAGAATACAATGGTGGACACAATTAAAAACATCAGCACAATCATGCGCGAATAACTTTCGCCGGATGTTTTTAAAAAGCCATAAATACTAAAGGCAATAATCATACCCAGCAACACATAAGCCAAAGGCTCAATCCATTCGGCAAAGGTATTAAATAAAGCCACCTGGCTTAATAATGAATTCGGAAAATGATCGATGGTAAAACCAATCACCGCCAACAACCCAAAAATGACAATCACCGTGGCGAAAATCTTGGCCAATCCTCGGTTTTGATCCTCATTTTTATAAAACATGGCGTAATAGGTGAGTCCCACCACCGCCATCAATAAAAACAGATTTTGGGTGAAAAAGACAATGGCGATTTTCTGCACCAAAAACCACACCAAAATCAATGACAGGGTGGACACAATATAAATGCCCCATTCTTTATTGATTGGCCCTAAAAACGATTCTTTAAGAACTTTTGGATTATTGGGCTCGGCATGGCCATAGAGATATTTTTGACCCCATAAAAAGGTCACCAAACCAATCAACATACCCAAACCGGCGGCGCCAAAACCGTAACTCCAGCCATAGGTTTCGCCCAACCAGGCACAAATAATGGTGGCCACAAAAGAACCAATGTTAATGCCCTGATAAAAGATAGTAAAACCGGAATCACGGCGCGGATCATCTTCATGATAGAGCTTACCGACAATGGTGGAAATATTCGGTTTTAAGAATCCCACACCCAGAACAATCAAGGACAGTGCCAAATAAAACACATTAATGGCAAACTGGTCGCGCATCACCTCGCCGGCCACCATGGTGGCTTTGGTGCCTTCCACAGCCATCAACAAGTGACCCATCACCAGCAAAATACCGCCAAAGATGACCGCTTTGCGCATACCCAAATAACGATCAGCCAGTAAGCCGCCAACCAACGGTAAGGCATAGACCAGTCCGGCGTAGGCACCGACAATACTCAAGCCATTTTCATCGGTGAATAAATGGTATTTGGTTAAATATAGTAACAGCAGGTATTTCATTCCGTAGAATGAAAATCGCTCCCAGAGTTCAGTGGCAAAACAGACATACAAACCAATGGGATGTCCCCATAATGTTTTATAGTCTTTGCCATCATCGGTCGAACCGGTCATGACTGTTTCTGTGGTCATTGAATACTCCTCTATTAGTAAAGCGCCATTAACTTATGGATCTATGTAGATTAAAAATTGAATGCCTTCCCTGTATCCAATTCACGAAAGGCATAGATATTACCATAAAAAAAACGCCATCTGGTTGACTTATTTAACGAGTTTGTAACGAAATCAGTCTCTTCAATTTTTCCAGGTCAAAACGACAGGCGACTGAAATCTTACCAATATTTACTTGAGCGTTTACCATCTGACATCTTGGCTGGAAAATGTGAAACTGACAGATTTCGTGCTGACAATCTAAAATATTTATTAATCCACACCGATAAACTGTTAAAATTCAGGCACATTGATGAGAGGCTGACATGGATAAATACCAACAACTCAACGGCAAAACCATTTTCTTAACCGGCGCCTGTGGCGGGCTGGGTTCTGCCCTGGCCCTACAATTATCACGTCAAAATGCCAACCTCATCATCAGCGATAAAAATTCTCAAGCCCTCGATCGGCTTTGTGACGAACTGGTAAAACGTAATCTACCGGAACCGGTGATCTACCCCATGAATCTGGTCGGCGCCACCCCCAATGATTACATTAAACTGGCCAAACAATTAGAAACCCACTTTAAACAATTGGATGGACTGATTCATACCGCCGTAGAATTCAGCAGCTTATCGCCATTTTTATTGTACGAAGCATCACGCTGGCTGAAAGAAATGCAGGTGAATGTCAATTCCCCAATCTTTCTGACCCAAGCCCTGTTGCCCTTATTGCTGAAAGCCAAAGGCCATATTATCTTTACCCTGGATGATTTAGACCAAACCGCCAAAGCCTACTGGGGACAATATGGTGTCGCGAAGGCTGCCATCCATCAATTTACGAAAATCTTGGCACAAGAATGTGAAAACCAGGGCATTAAAGTCAGTGCCATCACTCCACCACCCATGCCCACCACCCTACGCGCTAAAATTTGGCCCTCAGAAGACCCTTCAAAACTCAATAAACCCACCGATGTGGCTTTTCAATATCTCGATGAATTACTAAAATAATCATTTGGTGCAGGTGATTTTCTGCCTTTTTGCCCATTTATTATTCAAAACTGTGAACTGTGTCACTGTTTTTTTGTGGCAAACGACCTTCTTTAGATGTAAACTGGTTTCGGTTAAGCTTGATACTTAACACCAATTTTTTTAGAGGAGAGTACAATGAAATTTCTATCCATTAAATCCATGGCTTGGATAACCGCCATGGTATCAACCACATTAACGGCCCAAACCACGGTGCCGGATGAGTCGCTTGATCAAGCAAATCCATTCACCATCACCAAAGTCAGTTACCAAGACGACGATGAAAATCTCGACAAGAGTTTTAGCGGTTTTTATTATTTAAATATCGCTGCCGCCGGTTCCACAGTAAATATATCAGCCGATGATTATGCATATGCCGGAGCAGGGTGTATTAATTTCGACACTGCGGCCGGTTTTTTAGAGACTAACATACACCTGCCTGACGGGCACCGTATAATCGGGGTTCGTTATTTTTATAAGGACGGGGATACAGGCTCTAGCCACATTCAGTTTTACAGAGCATCGAGTAATGGTTTTTTTAACTCTTTACTTATACTCGATTCAACAGGCAATAGCGGAACCTACACAAGTGTTTATGACGCTCTGGCACCAACTCATTATGTAAATAATGCTGAAAATGCCTATGTTATGCGCTTTTACACCAGTACTACGGGTTTGGACCAACAAATGTGTGGTGCGCGCCTATATATGTCCACACCTTAATTGACAGGAGTTATAATAATGAAAAATCTTATTAAAGTAGTCGGCTTAATCGCTGTAGGTACTGTGTCTGCCGGAGATTCGACACACCTAAAAGGCAAAGAAATTCTCCACGTTGAAGTTAACACGCCCGCGGGATTATCCGTCACCAATGAAGGAAATGTGCTCAATAACAGCACCAAAGCCATGCTTGATCATGAACGGCCTGTGGGTGGCACATCCATACGTTATTATTCATCTGCAGCTTCCGCCATGAATCTAGTTGGCAGCAGTAACTACACTTATGTTTCACCAGGTTGCAGGGAAGGCACCACAGGAATGACGGAAATGGATGAAGCGCTGGATATTCCCCGTGGCTCGAAAATTGTTTCATTTTCAGCCTATGGTATAGACAATGATGCCAGCTCAAGAGCTGTCGCTTATATATACCAAACGGACATTACAACAGGCACGCTTTCAACAAACGTAAGCTACACCTCCGGAAACACTGAAACGCCCAATCGATTCAATATTGGCGGTTTCCTTGATTACACCAAAGAATATCATGATAATTTATGGGTTAGATTATGGGGTACCAGTAATGCCATCACGCTTTGCGGATTCCGCATAGGTTATGTGCCACCGAATGTGGCGGATGATGTTATTTTCGTTCATAACTTTTACCGTTAATCCACAGGAGAAATACAATGAAACATTTTAAACAAAAAGTATGCATCATCGGTGGATTGCTTATTTCCTCAATAGCCGTAAGCCAAACCGTCCTTGAAAACGAGTTGTCTTTACAAGCCGGGGACTCCATAGAAAAATTCAGTTGGCAAAAAGATTTCAGAGAAAATCCACAGGATTCTGATGTTATGCAAAACAAAACTTATGGCGAAATCAGCGGTGTTTATCAACTTATTTTTGCCGGTTCAAGTGCCTCAGCACTAAACACAGAGTCTGCACCTGTATATGGTGGCGCCGGATGTATTTATAGCCCGGTCGGTTCAACATCTTTTGCTGCCTACGACGTGCCATTACAAATACCCAGCGGCCATAGCATTTTGGGTATGCGCTATGCCTGGAGTGATACCAGCGCATCATCTTCAAGGGTTGTCCTTTATTCAATTGATAACACCGGTACTTTTGCCACTGAACAACAAATTGATTCGACTGGTGACACCGGTTATGACAGTACTTTTGCGACTTTGCCGGGCGGACTTCTTATCGACAATTTCACCCATAAATATGGGCTTCGGTTTATTACAAACGAAGATGGTAATACCCAAGAAATGTGTGCTGTCCGCTTGGAAATTGATTCCACACCGTAAACAACGTTTACATTGGCTTAGTAAGGGCTTCTGCAGGAAGCCCTTTTTTATGGGCAGGGCTTAATTAAAATGTTACGCAGCGCCAAATCTGCCAGGAGGCTTTCAAAGCAGTCAGCATCTTGCCCCAAATGCTCCGGTGCCAATACGCCTGACCTAATCTTATTATTCAGCATTAGGCGTGCCGCGGCGGCACAGGTGTAGCCGGTGGTGCGGGCCATGGAACTGATGCGCTTCTTTTGGTCATAATAATCCACCAGACGATAGGTTTCGCTTGTTTGTTGACCCTGACGAATACCTTTTACCCGCAATTCCAAAATGGTTAAGTCTTGTTCGTCAGGATTAAAGCACCATTATTTATACAGTAATCAGGCGAAGTTGTTACGATCTTACCCACCATAATAACCGACACTAACCCCATGCTGCCAAGGCCTCACCGATACAGCCAATAATCCAAATACCACACCCGACGCGCCAATATTTAGTCCTCAGAGGATTCTACAAAACACAATAAACCCGCAATGGCGGCTTTTAACACCTTAATGATCTGATTACATAATCGCTACACTCAATACAATCATTTTACCTCTAATCTAAAATAATTATTGCCTGTATACGCCTAAATAATAACCAAAACCCCTTGGGAAAGCTTCGTTAATTTTTGGATAAAAAGCATGGCCACTCAATATTTTGTCAAAAGCACATCAATAATAAATAATTATATTTTATTAGAGATTTCTTCTTGACATTTTTCTTTTTATGTGAACTACGTCACGTTATTTGTGGCGAAATTCAGTTATGAGGCGTAAAATAGTTATGGCTAAGCATTTAACTTAGTCGTGTTTTTTGAGAGGAGAGTAAAATGAAATATCTATCCATTAAATCCATGGCCTGGATAACCGCCATGGTGGCAACCTCATTGACGGCCCAAACCACGGTGCCGGATGAGTCAATTGATCAAGTAAAACCATTTACCATCACTAAAGTCAAGCCACAAGCAATAGACGAGCAAAGCCTGAAAGCCTTCAGTGGTTTATATTATTTAAATATTGTCGCAGCCGGCGCCACGCTGGTTGATGAGCTTGGTGATTATACCTATGGCAATAGTGGCTGTTTTTATGAAAACAACCTGTCAGGTGCTTATGATGTTAATTTACATCTTCCCGACGGCCATGAAATTCTCGGTTACCGCTATTTTTTCGAAGATGGCACTGCCGGGTCTAGTCGCACCTATTTGTACGCCATGCACGGCGACGGCACATTGACGCAGTTACACAGCATTCAATCAACCGGTAATGCCAACACCTATAGCAGTGTATACCAAGGTTTGCCGACTCAACATTTTGTCAATAATGCTGAGAATTTTTACGTCTTGCGGTTTGAATCATCTGAAATCGGTGATGATCAAGAAATGTGCGGCGCACGTCTATTTTTGCGTGCCACGCCTTAATTAACAGGAGTTATGATTATGAAACATTCAATTAATATAGCCAGTCTGATTGCCTGTGGCGTTATGTTAACAGGCGGCCACGTCACCGCAAGTGATGACATTCTATCCAAGGAAGCCAATGCACCACAAGGCGTGAAAGTTAACAGAGCCGGGAATATCGTGCAGGCCCACACCAAAACCATGATTGATGAAAATCGTCCGGTCGGTGGTACCTCCATCCGCTACTATTCCTCAACAGCCGCAGCCATGCAAACCCTCAGTCACAGTAATTTTGATTACAGTGGCGCCGGCTGTGCCTCTTCAAGCTCAGGCTTTATCTCCAAAGATGAAGCCATTGATTTACCGGATGGCTCAAAAATCGTGTCTTTCACTCTGTTAGGTTATGATTTTAGCACCACTGAATCCGGTTCAGGCTCGTTAGCCTGGGTTGATAATACAGGAGGCTTTACAACCATTGCTTCTGCGTCAAGTGGTATTGTCAACCAACCAGGGCGTTTTAGTGTCGGTGACTTTGTTGACCACACACTCGATTATGATCAAGGCACCTTGGTGCGGTTAGGCATTACAGATCCCGTTATTGAATTATGCGGTTTTCGCATCGGTTATGTGCCACCGGATGTGGCTGATGATGTGATTTTTGTCAATAACTTTTACCGCTAAACCACAGGAGAAAGACAATGAAACATATATTATTTAAATTATGCATTATCGGCGGATTATTGGTAACCGGTGTTGGTTTTAGCCAAAACGCCTTACAAGATGAGCTGATGCTAAAATCCGGAGAATCCTTTCCGAATAACAGCTGGCGAAGTAAATTTAAAGACAATCCGGATGATCCTGATTATTTGGCCACGAAAACTTACGGTGAACCATCGGGTAATTACGGGGTTTATTTACCGGCTTCGGGTACCAGCCCTTACAGTAAGTCAATGACATCAATTTATGGCGGTGCCGGCTGTATTTACCGCAACAGCCCATCAGGCTTTTATGATTTGCAACTTCAATTGCCAGACGGCCATGAAATACATGGGTTCCGTTATTACTTTTACGACAGCAGCGCAGCCAGCAGCACCGCCTATTTATACACCGTTGACAACAGCGGTATCTTTAGTAGCGAGTTAACCATTGTCTCCACAGGTGATACCGGTTACGGTAGTGTCTATGCCGGTCTACCGACAACCACCCTGGTAGATAATTATAATTACACTTATTCAATTCGCTTTTATAGCGGTGAAACCGGTGGTAATCAAGAAATATGCGGGGTACGCTTATTTATGGATTCAACGCCATAATATAATAACAATAATTTGAACAACTTAGTTTGGGCTTCTGCAGGAAGCCCTTTTTTATGGGCAGGGCTTAATTAAAATGTTACGCAGCGCCAAATCTGCCAGGAGGCTTTCAAAGCAGTCAGCATCTTGCCCCAAATGCTCCGGTGCCAATACGCCTGACTTAATCTTATTATTCAGCATTAAACGTGCCGCCGCGGCACAGGTGTAGCCGGTGGTGCGGGCCATGGAACTGATGCGCTTCTTTTGGTCATAATAATCCACCAGACGATAGGTTTCACTGGTTTGTCGACCCTGTCGAACGCCTTCGACCCGAATTTCCAGCACCGTGAAGTCTTCTTCCCAGTCGTTAAACTGCCATTGTTTTTGTAAAACCTGGGCGGTGTTGTCGCGGTGTGGATGATCAAAAAAACCGGCCTTTTTTAATTGTGAAATAAAATATGCATGGCCGGGATAACGGATGGTTTTTTCCGCCATGGTGGGGATATCAACGGTGTCCAATAAGGTTCTTAAACCATCGGTGTTAAAGGCTTCCAAATCACCAATACCCGGGACATATAAGGTTTCAATCTCCGAAAGTGCAGGCAAAGTCAACGCCTGTCCATAACGCCGCATGCGCGCCGGTCTCGTATATTCTTCAATGACATCCAAAGGCGCAAACGGGGCTTTGTACTGAAACGGCAGGCTGCGTTCAACCGGTAAACCACCCACCAGGCAAACCATTTCATCCACCTGATCATAGGTGGCGACAAAATGCCCGGCAAATAAATTGGTTAAGCCCGGCGCCAATCCCATATCCACAATGGCCGTGGCATTATGCTGTTTAGCCAGGGCATCCAACTGTAAGGGATCTTCGGTAAAAAAAGAAATATCCACCATTGATTGACCGGCTTCCAGTACCGCTTTTAAGGCGTTAAAACCTAAGACACTGGGTAAGGCGCCAACCACTAAATCATAACCAGACACCACTTTTTGTAAAGCAGACTTATTGGTGACATCCAGTTGTTTAAATTTAATGCCGGGGGCTAATTGCTCGGGTTTCTGTATATCCGTCAAACAAACACCATGGTCTTCGCTTAAATTTAAAGCAATCACCCGACCAATGCGACCACCGCCCAACACCAAAATTTTTTTCATATCAGTAAACCTGCCACCATCAAAACAATCCACGCATACAGTCCCGCCACCACATCATCAATCATGACCCCAAAGCCACCGGATACTTTTTTATCGATCCAGCCAATTGGAAAAGGCTTGATAATATCAAACAAGCGAAACAAAATAAAACCGGCAACAAGCCAAGCCCACTCAAAGGGCACCAACCACATGGTCAGCCAAAACCCAACAAACTCATCCCAAACAATACCGCCATGGTCATGCACACCCAAAACCTCACTTGCACGGCCACAAATCCACACACCAGCGATAAACGCCGCCACCACGACGGCTAAGTACATTAAAGGCGGCAAGGTCTGCAAGGCCACATACAATGGAATCGCCATCAACGTACCAAATGTCCCCGGGGCCACCGGGGCCAAGCCACTACCAAAGCCAAAAGCCAGGAAACCTGACGGTGTGGTCAGTGCTATTTTCTGGGTTTTATTCATAACTCGCGTCGTCTTCGGACTTGACCCGGAGATCCAGTTTGCGATAGCGAACAAAAGCAATCGCTTTTAATTGCTTTGCTATAATGTGTAAATTCAAAACTATTACTCATTTTTATATCAATTTCAAAAATGGACCTCCGGGTCAAGCCCGAAGGAGTCGCTATTTAGTTTTATCCAAAATGATCAAAGCCTAAGCGATTTACTTGAATACGATGACCTTTGTCATAAACAGTGACACCCGATCCGGCATGCATGTGACCAATTACAGTACAATCAGATGGCAACAAGGACTGATCATCGGATCGAATGGTAAAGCATAACTGATAATCATCACCACCGCTTAAGGCATAATCCCGCCACTTGAGATCAACTTTGATGGCCGAATGCACCGGTATTTTTTCTAATTCCACTTGTGCCCCTAAACCCGAAGCCTGACAGATGTGATTTAAATCCGCCAGCAAGCCATCAGAAACATCAATCATGGCACCGGCAAAGTTTTTAACGGCTTCAGACACATCAAAACGCGGTTGTGGTCGCTTAAGTTGTTGATCACAATGGCTACTTCGACCCGGATTATGTAGCGCGAAGGCTGCTGAACCGAGCTCACCGCTAACCACGATTAAATCATCCACACAGGCATCGCTGCGTTTGAGCGGTTGTCTGGCAAGTCCTATTACGGTAAAACCGATGCTTAAGGGCCCTGAGGTGGTGTCACCACCGATTAATTCCACTTTAAATTTTTTTAACAGACCGCTGATACCCCGACTCAAGCCTTCAATCCACTGACCATCAATTTTTGGTAAGGTTAAATTCATCAATAACCATTGAGGCATGGCCCCCATGGCGGCCATATCGCTGAGATTTACCGCCAGGACTTTATGGCCGATGTCTTCGGGATTGTCATCTGCAAGAAAATGTCGACCAATTACCAAGGTGTCGGTGGCTATAACCATTTTGTGACCCGCGGGAAGTAAGGCAGGATCAATAACAGCGGCATCATCACCGATACCCAGGGTCACCGCTGAATCCTGACCTTGCACCAGGGATTTAAGCTGATTGATGAGTTCGAATTCGTTAATCACACACCCAATTCATGCGGACGTGTTTGGCCGGCCACTTGTTTCAACACACCATTTACAAAACTATGCCCGCCTTCAGCGCCAAACTCTGTGGTCAGAATAACGGCTTCGTTAATCACCACTTTAAACGGGGTTTCAATGCTTTGCGACAATTCATAGGCAGCCACCATCAACACCGCATATTCCACCGCCCCCAAAGACGCTTTTTCACGACCCAAATGGGGATCAATTAAAGCTTCAATGGCGGTTCGATTAGCCGCGATATACCGCAAGGCTTTTTCAAAAAAAGCCATGTCCACTTTTTTAAAGTCTTGCTCTTCAATAAACTGGTTAATCACCGAAGACACCGATTCATCATTGTAATGGAGCTGATACAAGGCCTGCACCAAACGTTTACGGGCGCGGTGTTTTCGGGCCAGGGGCTCGGGTAAGCGTTTATTTTTTCTTCGTTGACTCATAATGATTGCCTGTCCTGATAATGATGCACTGAGGCACCGATAGAGTTAACCGTAAACGGGGTGCTGTCGGCATAATTTCGCCACCTTTTCACGCACTTGCGCGACCACGGCGGCGTCGTCCATATGTTCCAGAATATCACACATCCAGTGAGCAATGTCACTAAAATCAGCGGCATCAAAACCTCGCGTGGTGCCGGCAGGAGTGCCTAAGCGTAAACCACTTGTAACAAAAGGCGAACGTGGATCATTGGGTACTGCGTTTTTATTGACCGTTATATTGGCCTCACCCAAACGGGCTTCCGCATCTTTTCCGGTGATGTCTTTGGCCACCAGATCCAACAGGAACAAATGATTTTCGGTACCACCTGAAACCACATCAAACCCTCGTTTAATAAACACCTGCGCCATGACTTGGGCATTTTTGACCACATTTTGTTGGTAGCTTTTAAAGGCAGGTTGCAGGGCTTCTTTAAAAGCCGTGGCTTTGGCTGCAATCACATGCATTAACGGGCCGCCTTGAATGCCGGGGAACACCAATGAATTGAGTTTCTTTTCAAGCGCCGGATTGGCCTTGGCCAATATAATGCCTCCTCGCGGCCCACGTAAGGTCTTGTGGGTGGTGGAGGTGGTAACATCAGCAATATTCACCGGTGACGGATAAACCCCGGCCGCCACCAATCCGGCCACATGGGCCATATCCACCATAAAATAAGCACCCACTTCATCGGCAATTTCACGGAATTTCTGCCAGTTAATGCGTTTGGAATAAGCTGAAAAACCACCAATAATCATTTTCGGTTTATGTTCTAAGGCCAATTGGCGCACACCTTCAAAATCAATCTCACCGGTGTCATCATCAATGCCATATTGAATGGCGTTATACAGCTTACCTGACATGTTCACAGGTGAGCCGTGGGTTAAATGCCCACCATGAGCCAAAGACATGCCTAAAATGGTGTCACCAGGCTCTAACAGCGCCATGTAAACTGCTTGATTGGCCTGTGAACCCGAATGTGGCTGGACATTGGCATAATCGGCATCAAATAATTTTTTAACCCGCTCAATGGCCAGATTTTCAGCCACATCCACATACTCACAACCCCCGTAATAACGTCGCCCGGGATAACCCTCGGCGTATTTATTGGTCAACTGTGAACCCTGGGCTTCCATGACCGCAGGTGAGGTGTAATTTTCCGAAGCAATCAGCTCAATATGATCTTCCTGGCGCTGATTTTCCTGCTCGATGGCCGCCATCAAATCCGGATCTGTTTTACTTAAACCGTTATTTTTATCAAACATAGTGATGTACTTAAGGTGAATGATTGGCGGCTATTTTAACCGAATGTTTCATGTAAAAATGGAATTGAGGGATAAAATGGCAAAATAGATTGTATAAATATCGCTTCAAGCTTAGTTATTCATAAGTTTTAAGCGATTTTATGCAAGATATGCAGCCATTTTCTTTCTCAAGCCATTCAGGTACAAGCTGTATTTTATTAGATTCCGACTCAATTATTGGTGATGATGATAAATGTAGCTATTTTGTACCGTTTACATAAAATATTCGGGTCAACCGCCACCGCTGTGGAAGTCATCATTGGCAGATATATTTCACCAAGGCTTGGCAAGCACCAAATAGATAACAACCAATAAGATTATTGCCGGGATTTCATTAAAATAACGAAACCAGACATGACTGCGTTTTTGGGTGCCTTTCACAAATTGCCGATGAATGGCAAAACAATAATAATGATACACAATCAATACCGCCACCAAGACCATTTTGGCAATAAACCAGCCTTGTTGAATATAACCAAGCCAGGCCTGACCGGCAATACTATAAACCAGAAAAACCGCTGATATCACCGTACCCCACATGGTAAAGCGCATCATTTTTATTAATCGCTGTTGCAATCCGGTTAATAAAGAACGACCGGCTTGGTCCTCGGTCATGGCATGATTAACAAACAAACGGGGTAAATAAAACAAACAGGCAAACCAACTAACCACAAAAAACATACGAATGGTTTTAATCCACAACATCATCAAACTCAATCGCGACCCAAGACAAGTGATATAATGCCTTTTTTTAGTTTAAACAGCAACCGACGTGTCCACAAAAACACCCCGTTATATAATCCGAACCGAACAAGAACAAGCCTCCTTTATACGGCGGCATTGGCTGCTGCTGTCCTTAATCGGCTTGGTTATCGTTGCCTTTTTTTACGGACGCTATTACGACATTGATGTTTTAAAAGCCTTTAAGGGCCAAAAACAAACCTGGACCGAAGTCAATCAACACTTAAGTGATGAAAACCAACAACAATCGGTCACCATCAGCCGCTTGCAAACAGAGCTGAAAGTCAAAGATCAGGCTTTACAACTCCTCAAGTTAGATTTGGACAAACTCAACCAAGAAATCCTTCAATTAAAAGCTGATGTCGGATTTTATGAAAACCTATTGAGCCACAAAGACACCATCAAAACCCTGCGGGTCTTTGAAGCGGTGGCAAAACCGGTGGCCAACCACATACAGCTTAAAATTGTGCTGGCCCAAAAATTAGAAAAAGCCCGCACCAAAACCGGCACCCTGACATTGAACTTATTGGGTATTAGTGATGACCAAGCCAAACAAATTGATTTAATTAAGCAGTTTGATTTGGATAATGGCTTTTCCTTTAAATATTTTGAAATTAAGAATTATGCCATCACCTTACCCGATGGTTTCATTCCAACCGCAATTTTAGTAGAATTACATAGTCAAGACAATCGTCCGACGACTGTAACAGAACGCATTGCATGGCAAGATGTTTGGCAAGCCGACACCGGCAATGAAGAAATCCAACCACCGTCTGACCAACCACTAGAAAATGATTCCAATGATTTGGATTGAAAACAATGTTTAACAAAAAACGAAAACCAGAGACTAACATGGCACAAAACAACCAACAACAATTAGACACACTTATCGGTCAAAGTACCCGTTTAAAAGGTGATATGACGTTCAATGGCATGATGCATCTTGATGGTCGTGTCGAGGGCTCCATCATTGCCGAAAATGACAACGACACCTTAACCATCAGTGAAAATGGCGGCGTCAAGGGCACCATTAAAGCCGGTAATTTAGTAATTAACGGCACCATTGACGGTGACATCACGGCCACCGGCAAAATAGAAGTGCTCAGCCAGGCACGCATCAGTGGCAACATCTATTATGTCAATATTGAAATGGAAACCGGCTCACAAGTGAATGGCCAACTCATTTACCAGGGTGGCGAGGTTACCCACATAAATAAACACGATAAACAAGCCAAAGACCAACAGCATGAGTGACATTATTATTAGCCCACCGGCTGCCAAAAAAATTAATCAGCTGGTACTCGAAGAAATGAACCCTGATCTAAAATTCAGGGTTTATATCATTGGTGGTGGCTGCTCAGGATTTCAATACGGATTTGCTTTCGAAGAAGACAGCGATGCCGATGACATGACCATTGAATCAGAAGGCGTTATGGTGATGATTGATCCCATGAGCTACCCATATTTAATGGGCTCCACCATTGACTATTTAGAAGATTTGCAAGGCTCGCGATTTGTGGTGAATAACCCCAACGCCAAAACCACTTGTGGTTGTGGCAGTTCGTTTGCCATATGAACAGTGATCACATTTATTTTACCTGGACAGAATTAGATCGTTGCGCCGATATGCGCAACCAAAAAAATCGCATTGAGCAACTTAAAAAAATAAAAACCTGTCATTACCTGCCGGTGTTCGAGGGCAAACATCTTTATCCTGAACAGCAAGACCCTTTTTATATTTCCGACAAGTCCGTGGGACAACCGGAAAGAGAAAGTTTTTTAGGAATCTTGCACGATGAGCTTTGGTTTAGTTGTGGTTTAACCGAATCGGAAGCGGCGTATTTGGAACAGCAATTTAACGGCCAGTTTGAATCCGTGCGCGAATATGCCATGGCTTTGGATGAAGATTTAGGGCACATTGCTTTGTATTCACGAGGCCTTGACTTATGGCAACGGCAAAAAAAATATTGTTCAATATGTGGCGAATTAAACCAAATTGAAAGCGTCGGCCATAAAATGCTGTGTAGTAACGGCCACGCCCAGTGGCCTCGCATCGAACCGGCCATCATCGTATTGGTCACCCGGGATGATCGGTGCCTTCTGGGCCGTAAACACAACTGGAAGCCGGGGGTTTATTCTACCCTGGCAGGATTTGTGGAAGCCGGAGAAACCATTGAAGATGCGGTTTATCGTGAAGTCTATGAAGAGTCCAACATCCGCATTAAAAATGTCCGCTATTTCGGTTCACAACCATGGCCATTTCCGGCCTCATTAATGCTGGCTTTTCAAGCTGACGGTATTTCCGAAGACATCCGCTTAGACGAAGAAATGGAGGATGTACGCTGGTTTTCAAAACAAGAACTCATCAACTGCCAACAAGAAGGCTCAATTATTCTGGCGCCACGCTTTACCGTCGCCAATAGCTTAATCAGCCAATTTGTCGGCCAACCACTGTAACAATGCCTGAACTGCCTGAGGTGGAAACCACACGACGTGGTTTACAACAATATATTCTTGATAAGACCATTGACCGTGTTACGGTTCACCAAGCACAATTGCGTTGGCCGATTCCATCCAACATTGTTGATATCACAGGCCAGAGAATCACTGAATTACGGCGTCGAGGGAAATACTTGTTAATCAAACTAAGCGATGGCCGCCATCTGATTATTCATTTAGGTATGTCCGGCTCCATGTCTGTGGTCACGGCATCACAATCGCTCAAGAAACATGACCATTTTGTGGCCGATTTAGTCGGTGGCCAATCTTTACGTTTTCATGATCCCAGGCGTTTTGGTTGCATATTACTGAGCGATGATCGCCCTGAACTACATCCTTTACTGGCCTCCCTGGGCCCTGAACCCCTCAGTGAAGAATTCAACGGTGAATGGCTAAAAAATGCCGCCCGAAACCGCACCGTGGCGGTTAAGAATTTTATTATGAATGCTCAGGTGGTGGTGGGGGTTGGAAATATTTATGCTTCTGAAGCACTGTTTAAAGCCGGTATTCATCCCAAAAGAACCGCATCTCGTATCTCTTTGCAACGATACCAAACGTTAGCCGAGGACATTAAATCTGTCCTAAAACAAGCCATCAGAGCTGGCGGCACCACCTTACAGGATTTTAGTGACAGTGACGGCAAACCCGGTTATTTTCAACAACAATTACTGGTATATGGTCGCGACAAGCAAGCCTGTACCGTCTGTCATAAACCCATTAAAAAACTAAGCATTGGCAATCGCAGCAGTTTTTTTTGCCCGCATTGCCAACATTAGCAAAACACCTTATGCCAGACAAGTCGATTTAAATATTCCTACGCCTCCAATTTTTTGTTATTATCATGATAAAACATACCTTAAAAAGGGAAACTTGAACAAGACCTTAAAATTGATTCTGACCAATATGTTATTCGCGGCCATTTATGCCGCGGTTTGCTATGTGGCTTATTATTATTTTGTCAGACCGACCTTGGCTATTTGGCCGGCTGCCGGCTTGGGCGTGGGTGCAGTTATCATATGGCGTGGTCGCATTATTCCCGGTCTGTTACTGGGCGAATTACTTAACAGTTTATTGATCTACAAAGTTCATCAGCAATTTGGCTGGAATGTCGATACCCTATACAATTTTCTTTTTTATACTTTGAATATCGCCCGTCCAATAATAGCAGGCACATGGGTTGTGCATGTTTTGGGCAATCAATTATTACTGCTTAATTTTAGGTCAGTGGCGAAATTTTTCCTTTTTGCAGCCATTATTCCGATGGCTGTGACCAGTTTGTTGTTCATTATTCTGCTCAATCAAGTCGGCTTTTTTACCGATGACAATTTTTTTACCAAGAGCTTTCTGTGGTATATAGGCGATATTATGAGCGTTCTGATTTTTACGCCCATAATGTTAACACTTTTTGCCCAACCCAGGTCTTTATGGCGTATCCGAATTGTCAGCTTAAGCTTACCGGTTTTGGTTTCTTTTATTCTTATTTATCTGTTGTTTAACTCCTTTAGACAATTTCAAATTGATCGGGTTAATGAGGGCATTCAAAGCCAATTAAGTGTGCTGGTCAATCAGTTTAAACAAGGCCCACAAGACATTGACCAATTACTCAATAACTTACAACAACAAGACCCTGTTTACACTGTTAAACACTATGTGGTCAGGGTTTATCAATTAAACGGCAATCAAAGACAACTGATTTATTACAATAAAGACGTCCGAGTTTCTCGTTTTAAGGACTATATTCATGAATCCCAGATACGCATCGGTGACACCGACTATGTACTTTTTATTGCCCCAAATAATGATTTATTTTTGGCCAATACACCACAAAGTTTATGGTTAACCTTACTGGTCGGTATATTTTTTGCGGCCTTTATCACTTTTATTATGTTGATTTTAAGTGGCAAAAATTACACCATCGCGCAAACGGTGGCTGAACGAACCAAAGACCTGAATAAAACCAATGAAAAACTGGCACAAACCAATTTAGATTACAAACGCATCATCGAAAGCCATCCGGTGATTTTTTGGAAGGTTAATATCAAGGAAGATCAAATCAAGTTTGTCAGCACCGAAGCCAAGTCTTTATTGGGTTATCCTGTTAAGCAGTGGCTCACAGAACCCCATTTTCTCATGGGTAAAATTCATCCTGATGACCTCAGCCGTTTTAAACAGGCATTATTCCAGAAAATTTTCAAACATCAAAACATCACCATTAGTTACCGCATAAGACATGCCGATGGTGGTTATCGCTGGTTTAAAGACACTTTATACCTGCCTGAAGATTTTGACCAAACCCAAGAAATAATGGGCATGATGGTGGACATCAACGATGAGAAAACCAACGCCCAAAAAATTCGTCACTTGGCATTTCACGACCCACTGACTAATTTACCCAATCGACAACAGCTACAGCAGGTACTCAATGAACTGATTCGACAGGGGCAATCCCAACAGGAATTCGGTGCCGTACTTTTTTTAGACATGGATCGCTTTAAAGTCTTGAATGATGCCCTGGGCCATCATTTTGGTGATCAGCTGCTGTTAAAAATAAGCAACCGTCTGAAGCTCTATCAGGATGAATTTAATCTCATAGCCCGCTTTGGGGGTGACGAATTTGTGTTGGTTACCAACTGTGAATACCAAAGTGCCAATGATGCCGCTGTACAAGTGGTGATGCTGGCAGAAGACATTATACAAACCCTGGCCAAACCTTATCAAATTGATCACCACCAACATATTTGTACGGTCAGTATCGGCGTCTCTATTTACCCCAACGAAAGCAACACCGTCAACGACATTATCAGACAAGCCGATGTGGCCATGTACCGCTCCAAAGAACAAGGCCGCAATCAAGTAACCATGTACCATCAAAGCATGAAACAACACAACGACCAGATACTTTATGTGGAACAGGTGTTACGCCATGCCGTCAATGAAGACAGCTTCATTTTAAAATACCAACCGATGGTCAATAGCGATCGTCAAATAGTCAGCTTTGAAGCCTTAATTCGTATCTTCCAAGATGGTCGCACCATTTACCCTGATGAATTTATTCCAGTGGCTGAAGACACCGATTTAATCCAATCACTGGGTCGCTGGGTTATTTCAAATGCCTGCTTCACAGCCAGTGAATCAGGCCATAACATATCTATCAATGTCAGTTCAAAACAATTCCACCAACAGGGCTTCATTAAATACATAGAACAAATCATCAGCCAGTTTAATATTAAACCCAATAGCTTAACCATTGAATTAACCGAGGGTGTGGTGGTGGGTAATTTTAATGAAATTCAGTATAAATTTAATCGACTTAAGGAGTTCGGTGTGCAGATTGCCATTGATGATTTCGGCACCGGTTATTCGTCTTTACAATACCTGCGACAATTACCGATTGATTTTCTTAAAATCGATAAAAGCTTTATTGATGACATCCAATCCGATGACAATGCTGAGGTAATTATTCGCACCATTACTTCAATGGCTCGCAACCTTAATTTAAAAACTGTGGCAGAAGGGGTGGAAACCGAAGCACAATTTCAATTGTTAAAAAAACTCGGCTGTGATTTTTTCCAGGGCTATTTATTCGGTCACCCGGGGGATTTACACACCATTTTAGAACCTGCCGCCAAGTCATAATTTCTATGTTGAATCAAGCCCAGGCCGCAGCAGTGCGGCACTTAAGCAGTCCTTTATTGGTTTTATCCGGCGCAGGCTGTGGTAAAACCCGGGTAATCGTTGAAAAAATGCTGCACATTATGGCAACGGGATTCTGCCCACCAGAACAATTATACGCCATAACATTTACCAATAAAGCCGCCAAAGAAATGCAGCAAAGATTGGCACAAAGGTACCAACACGCTGACTTAATCCATGTTTCTACTTTCCACGCCTTGGGCTTACGACTGCTAAAAACTGAAGTTAAACACACCGCTTTACATGCAGGTTTCAGTATTTTAGACCCTTCAGAATGCATCCAGGTACTACAAGAACTGGTTCCCAAAGGGCTCAAAAAACAAGTACTCTATGACATTCAGTGGCAAATCTCTGACTGGAAGAATGCCGGTATCAAACCGACAGACGTCAGTAGCCGCAATCCATTGAATCAAGATATTTATCGACGCTACCTCAGCTATATGAGCAGCATAAACGCGGTTGACTTTGATGATTTGATTGCCATGAGCCTGTGGTTACTACAAGGCAACGAAGTTGTTCGGCAACGCTGGCAAAATAAAGTGGCTTATTTACTGATAGACGAATACCAAGACACCAACGCCTGCCAGTATCAACTGATTAAACAGCTCACGGCCGACAACCAAGCTCTGACCTGTGTCGGAGATGATGACCAATCAATCTACGGCTGGCGTGGTGCCCGCCCTGAAAATTTGCAGTTATTGGCCGCTGATTTTGCCACCCTAAAGGTGGTGAAGTTAGAACAAAATTACCGCTCCACAAGTCACATTCTCAAGGCCGCGGATGCGGTGGTACAACATAATCCACACCCGTATATGAAAACTATTTGGAGTAATCTCGGTGAAGGCGATTTAATTGATATTAATTGTTTTGATTCGGTAGAGGAAGAGGCAGAACACATCGCCACGGCCATTCATTATTCAATCAAACAAGGCCACCATCAAGCCGCTGATTACGGTATTCTTTACCGTTCAAATCGACAAGCCCGAACCATTGAACAAGCCTTACGGCACCATCATATTCCCTATCATATTTCCGGTGGTCGGTCGTTTTTTGATTACATCGAAATCAAAGACATCATGGCCTATCTTCGTTTGTTGACTAACCCACATGACAACACCGCCTTTTTGCGCATAATTAATACCCCGCGTCGAGGCATCGGTATGCAAACCGTCAAACAAATCGCGCAACTGGCTAACCAGTCTAACCGCTCATTTTTTCAATTTATCGCTCAGGCTAAATTGAGCAACCATTTTGAAGCCAGAACGGCTGACAAGTTACAAGCCTTTCACCACATGATTAACGATTTTATGCACTCGCAACTACCTGCAAACCAGCTAATCCATCGTTTAATCAGTCACATTGATTACCACAATTGGGTACAACACAATACCGCCAACCAGGTGGCCAAATCCAACAAGCGCAAACTCATTACTGACTTTTTGCGCTGGGTGGATGCCATCTGCCAAAACAACAGCACCGATTTAACTGATTTAGTCAGTCAATTAACGCTACAAACGGATCATAATGACGATGGCTCAAATGGTGTGGCACTCATGACCTTACACGCCGCCAAAGGTCTCGAATTTAAACGGGTTTTTATGATTGGTGTCGAAGAGGGGTTATTGCCCCATGCCAATAGCCTTGAAGAGGCTGAAGACAAAAACCAGGCGCTGGCCGAAGAACGCCGTCTCATGTATGTTGGTATGACCCGTGCCCAGCATAAACTCACCATCAGCTACGTCAATAAACGAAAACGGCGTCAGGATTACGACCGACCAATCTATGGACCCAGCCGATTTATCGAAGAAATTCCGGAACAATTTGTCATGGCACCGAATAGCCCCGCCCAAAAAACAAAAAATAAACAGCATTTTGCGGCTTTAAAAGCACAGCTGAACCATAACAACTAAGCTTTTATTTAAAAGCCGACAAGCCTTTAAACCCTTATTTATAACAAGGTATTTTCAATAACCAAAAATGGGTTTGTACTTATTGAGATCATTGCATAAATCTGTGGCGGTGGAATAACCAAAAGCAGGGCTTTTGGTTTGAACTCGATTCATAATTAATGCAATTGTCTCTTTTAATACTGGTGACTGACAAAATTTGTCAGTCAATCATGCCTTCAGGCTTGAACAACACCGCTTGATTTTGTATCATTCTTGTTTCTTATCTCGGATTTAAACGTCACCGTGTCACCCTGGGAACTGCGCCTTATCATTGCCCTTATCGGAATCATTATTCTGGTGTTGATTTACTATTTTCATACTAAGTCAGCCAGACCCAATGACATTACTGTTAACAGTGATGACCTGTTTCATATTGACCCTGAGATTGGTATAGATCCACCCGCCTCAAAGTCAGACACTGACAGTACAGATATAAATCCAGCCGCTCATAAGAAAATAATCACCTTGTTCTTGCATGCCAAAGATGGTTTACAGTTTGACTGGCATCAGATCAAAGATGCCGCCAACAAGGCCGGTTTGGAGTATGGTGATGACCATTTGTTTTATCGCTACCGACGTTTGGGCAGCGATAAAAAGGTCTTGTTTTTGGTGGCCAATATGCTCAAACCCGGCGTTTTTGATGTGGATATGCGCACCAGCGGTTTGGTATTTATTATGACTTTGCCCGGCGAGATGGATGCCCTGGACCTGTGGGACACCCTATTCCCGGTGGCCAAACGCATGGAGGAATTGTTGGGTGGCACCTTAACCGATGAAAATCACAGCACATTCTCTCGACAGCGAATTGCTTCTATGCGCGAAGAAATGCGACTATTTGAGGCCACCTTGGCAGCTGACGCGTAGATGAAGCTTTGCCAATCTCAGCAAGACTACATCAAACTGGTCGAAACGCTTAACCGTCATGCGCATCGTTATTATGTCTTAGATGATCCCGAAATCGCTGATGTTGAATACGATAAACTTTACCAAATCCTGCTAAAAACAGAACAAGAGCATCCTGATTGGACTACAGACCTGTCACCCTCTCAGCGGGTGGCCGATCAGCCATCAGATGCATTTAACCAGGTTCAGCACATCACCCCCATGTTGTCCCTGAACAATGTTTTCAATGAAGCAGACATGGCCAGTTTTTATCAACGGATTATTAAACGCCTGCAACAAACCGGCTTAGACAGTCACGACATTCATTTTTCGGCTGAACCAAAATTTGATGGCTTGGCTGTAAGTTTAATTTATAACAATGGTCGTTTGGTACAAGGCGCCACCCGCGGCGATGGCCAAACCGGAGAAGACATCACCCATAATATCCGCACCATTTCCTCCATTCCTTTACAGCTGATTGGAGAAAACATACCCGACACTATGGAAATTCGAGGAGAAGTGGTAATGCCAAGGGATGGTTTCGATCGCTATAATCAGTCGG
>QQUO01000205.1 GCA_008501575.1 Pseudomonadota bacterium | reverse complement strand
GACGAGGGCTTGGACCTACGGCTCACACCGAATCTGTTTGTACCACCGGTCATGCGGCAGCTGCCGGTGCCAAATGGGAAAACTTTGTCGCCAATCCCGGGCCGATTGTGGTGGGTGCGGTGCAGGGCGCTTCCTGCTATGGGCCGGCTTATGAATATGCCCTTCTGTTGGACACTGAATTAAGAAAACGTAAAATTCGCGATCAGGTGCCCATCACGTTTATCACCGCAGAGCCTTATATTGGCCATTTAGGTTTAGATGGTGTCGGTGACACCAAAAGCCTGTTAGAGTCGAAATTACGTGATGCCAATATAAACTGGATTACCAATTGTCAGGTGGATGAAATTACCGAACAAGAAATTCATGTGACCGAACTGGAGCTCAACCGCGACCCTATTAAACATGACCCAATTGCCTTTAAACATGCCATGTTATTACCCGCTTTTGCCGGTATTGATGCGGTACAGGGTGTCGAAGGTCTGGTTAATCCGAAAGGCTTTATTCTCACCAATGAATACCAGCAAAATCCAACCTTTAAAAATGTTTACGGTGTGGGTGTTTGTGTGGCGATACCACCCATTGGTAAAACAGCGGTGCCTGTTGGCGTTCCCAAGACCGGTTATATGATTGAATCCATGGTGACTGCTACGGCACATAATATAAAAGCCATGATTGCCGGTAAGGAGCCGGATGCAAAACCAACCTTAAATGCACTATGCCTGGCTGATTTTGGCGATGGCGGTGTGGCTTTTGTGGCAAAACCGCAAATGCCACCGCGAAATATGAATTGGTCGGGTAGTGGCCGATGGGTGCATTGGGCCAAGGTGGCTTTTGAAAAGTATTTCATTCGTAAAATACGTAAAGGCCAGGCTGAACCAGTCTTTGAAAAATATGTTATGAAAGCCATGGGCCTGGCGCGGTTAAAAAAGCCGAAATAATTTAAACAAACACCGGCTTCAAATTAACTTAACTTGAGCTTTATGGCCTGGGCTTTATAATGGTCGTTTTTGCTCAGGAAAAACGCTATGAAAATCAGCAGTGAATTTGATGGGGGTCGCATAGAGGTGGTGGCCTGTGACCAATACGATGACATTCGGGTCAACATCGAGAAAGACTCGCACGCCGACTTTCGCCAATGGTTTTACTTTAGATTACACGGAGTAAAAGACCAGGATTGTGTGGTGAAATTTATGAATGCCGGCGAATGTTCCTATGTCGAAGGCTGGCAGGATTATGATGTTTGCGCTACCACAGACCGTCAAGAGTGGTTTCGATTACCCACTGATTTTGACGGCAAAATCATGTCCGTTGAGTTTAATACCGATACCGATGACATTTATTTGGCTTATTTTGCACCATATACCTTTGAACGCCATTTGAATTTATTGGCGTTTGCCCAACATTCGCAATTAACAGAAGTCATTAACTTGGGTGAAACGGTGGATGGCCGTGATTTTGATATGTTAAAAATTGAGCTGCCGGATAATGACGATGAAAAGCTGAATGTCTGGTTAACTGCACGCCAACATCCCGGCGAAACCATGGCGGAATGGTTTATGGAAGGTTTTATTGAGTCTTTATTGGATGCCGATAACCCGACATCACGGGCACTGTTACAACAATGTCGTTTTTATATTGTTCCTAATATGAATCCTGATGGCGCTTATCGCGGTAACTTACGCACCAACGCCGCCGGTGCCAACTTAAACCGTGAATGGCAAGAGCCGACCATGGGAAAAAGCCCGGAGGTGTATTTGGTGCGGCAAAAAATGCTGAAAGAAGGGGTCGATATGTTCCTTGATGTCCATGGTGACGAAGCCATCCCTTATAACTTTGTGGCCGGTTGTGAAGGCAACCCCAATTACGATGAACGTTTAAAGAATTTAGAAGAAGTCTTTAAGTCAGCCTATTTTACCGCCACCCCTGAATTCCAGGATGAGCATAAATACGATCTCGATGAGCCGGGTAAAGGCGATATGCGATTGGCCACCAACTATGTGGGCCAGACCTTCTCTTGCCTGGCCTATACCCTGGAAATGCCGTTCAAAGACAACCATAATTGGCCGGATGAGGAGTATGGCTGGTCCCCGGAACGTTGTAAAAAATTTGGCGAGGACACTTTGGTGGCAATGTTAAACACCGTGCCGGCAGTGCTGGCCAATCCCGGAGCAAAATCATGAATAAAGTTTTCTATAAAGTGACATTACTGCTATCTGTATTTGGGTTGCTGAGTGCCTGTCAACCAGCCAGTGAAACCAAAGTAGTGCCGGATAATCATCAAGCCAAAACTGCTTTGGATTGGTCAGGTGTTTATCAAGGCACTTTACCTTGTGCCTCCTGTCCCGGTATTAAGACTTTAATTACCATCGATAAAGCAGGTCAGTTTCTCAAGCAGGCGCATTATATCAACACCCAGGGCGAATATATTGAGCGCGGACAGATTCAATGGCAAGACGACGGCACGGTGATTCACCTGATGGGTGATGATGTTGATGCGGTTAATTACTATAAGGTGGTGGAAAATGCGCTGTTGCATTTAAATGCCGATAAGCAGGTGATTGGCGGCGATATGGCTGAGTTTTACCGTTTAGAGAAAATAACCATAACATTACAAAACACCAACTGGCAACTTACTGACGTGGTGAATGTGGCTTTTAAAAGTGAGGTATTAAGCCGTGTTACCATGAATTTTGATAACCAGGGACGACTGAATGGACGCGCACCCTGTAATCAGTTTTTTGCAGACTATCAAACCAGTGCAGACAGTTTGTTGTTGGAACGGGTTGGCAGCACCAAAATGGCCTGCTCTTATATGCATGAAGAACAACAGTTTTTCAATGCCCTTGGACAGGTTGCAGGATATGAAATTCACCTCAATGAATTGATACTAAAAGATGCCGATAAGCAACCACTGTTGCGGTTTATGGCAAAAGTGGATAAAAACCTAACAAAATCCAAGGATTAAAGAACAAAGTCAGCAAAGGTGTTATTTTAATCTTTGAGACACAGCTCAAAACGAACAAATAACACCTGCTGTCATTGAAAACACCTTTAGCCTAAGCAGTTTAGTGGTGTATAAATGCGTTATTATCATAAGATACCCGGATAAAAGCGCATTAATGCGTTTTAAACCCGAATATGCCGGATAAACAGGCAAAAAATGGTTAAAGTATCAAATATTATGTATAAAAAGGGTCAATATAATCCGCAAAATATGATTTTTTATTATTATTTAATTGATAATGCGTGTTTAATAAGTTGTTATAAGGCTTTCGAACAATGAGTAAATATCCCGATGATGCGAATGGCGATGTTTTTAGAAGTCTCGAAAATCAAAACTTTGATTTCGCTCAAGAGGTCGATGTGGAGTTTTTCGCGGTTTTTGCAACAGAAGATGAAGCTAACAAAATTGCACTCCAGTATGTCGAAGACAGGAAAGCAGGGGCGAGGCTTAAAAATATCGAAACCCGGCCACATGAAATAGGTGGCATGGAACTTGAGCTAGTGGTTGAAATGAAGGTGACTTACGATGATGTAGTTGCTTTTGAAAACAAACTTAATGAACGTGTTTCAAAAGTAGATGGTTATTTGGATGGCTGGGGTTTTCTTCATGACTAGCCTTATAACAAGCGCATGCATTCGGATCAAAATGCCCGCTACGCGTTCATTTTGACCGCTGATGCGAAGCGTTATGCCACATTTTAGTTAAGCCATGAATATTTCGCTCCGTCAAGCAAGAAAAGAAGATTATAGATTTCTATGGAATCTTCATAAGGCTACGATGGAAACATATGTAGATCAAACTTGGGGATGGGATGAAAATTTTCAGAAAGAATACTTCCACAAACACTTTGATGAGAAAGAAGTTCAAATAATTGAAAAAGATGGTGCTGCAATAGGAGCTATTGAAACTCAAGATAAAGATGACAAAATATTTCTCTTGAATCTTAAAATTGATCCGAAGTTTCAAGACAATGGGATAGGTACAGAACTTATAAGAAAAATGGTTAATTCTTCCGAAAAAGAAAACAAGCCAGTAGAGCTTCAGGTCTTAAAAGTAAATCCTGCTCAAAAATTATATGAACGCCTTGGCTTTGAAGTAATTGATGAAACAGAAACTCACATAGTCATGAGAAGAAATTTGGTATAACCAGCGCTTCAAGCGGACAGGCCTCACCGTCTCGTCTCGGCTTTGCATTTTGGCAGTTCCGTAGTACATTTGTGATTAATTAAACATTTTGGCGCCTGCTGCTTAAGCGCGGGGCCGTTAGATGGTGGACTCCTCCCACCAAAATGAGTTGTGATATTCACCCTGTGATAACTATTCCAACACCTAATTGACGTGATTTTGTGAGTCAGACAGACGACTGTTAAATGGTGGGCGGAGCCCACCCTACCTACCTCGAATAATTCGGATAAAAGTGCATAAACCCTCGGTAAAGTGGGGTTTTACAGCCGAAAAAATCCTAAAAAACACTTAAAAACAGATTTAAAGCCTCAATTTGGATTAAGATGCGTGTTTAATAAGTTGTTATGACTCGTAAAATATGACACCGTTTGATAAATCTCTTAGAGACGTTGTGAAGCCGTATTTGGAAAATCAGGGTTATTCATTTAATGGGAAAAGAGACTTTTCTGCAATTGTTAATGGACAAAACAGTGTAATAACTTTTCAAAAAGGATTACGCGGGCTCGCTGGAACTTTTACCGTCAACCTTAGTGTTGAAGAAAAAACTGAACGACTCGGCACCATTAGAATTAATTCGTGGAGCATATTTATTAATAAGTTTTTCGGTGATAAGGAAAGCCTGTTAAAAGCTGTATTCCTCCCGAAAGATAAATGGTGGAAAATTTCAGAAAATCAAATTAATATGAATAAAACTATGAACGACGTAGTTAAAATGATTTCAGACCACGGATTAAATTGGATTGAACATAATACAAAATCATAACAAGAAGTTCAAAAGTGACGCCAAAAAGCGGCGCGCTTTAACTTGGCGATATAAGCTTAGAGAAATACCGAGTCTTGTAGGGTGGGCTCTGCCCACCAAAAAGAATTGTGGTATTCACCCTGTGATAACTATTCCAACACCTAATTGACGTGATTTTGTGAGTCAGACAGACGACTGTTAAATGGTGGGCGGAGCCCACCCTACCTGGTTAATTGACTTGATTTGATGAGTCAGACAGCCCTCCAAAAAATGTGATATTCGCCCTGTGTTAAACTATTTCAATGCCAAATTATAGAAGGGTTTTTGTTGAAAACAGTTATGTGTTTATTACTGTGACCATCAACAATCGAAACCGAAACCTTTTGACTGACTACATGGATGAGTTCAGGCTGGCTTTAAAAGCCACGAAGCGCAAAGTTCAATTTGAACTTTATGCCATAGCAGTGATGCCTGAGCATTTCCACATGATTATCAAACCTGATGTTATTGGTGAATTTCCTAAAATTGTTTCGTTGATAAAAATACATTTTTCTAAAAGCTTGCCTGATCAATTAAAATTGAAATTGACCAAAGAAGTTTCAAATAGCAAAATGATTAAAAGAGAAAGTGGGGTGTGGCAAAGGCGGTTTTATGAACATACCATTCGTGATATGGCTGAACTGAATCATTTGACTGACTATATTCATTTTAATCCTGTGAAACACGGCCATGTCGAAAAACCA
>QQUO01000263.1 GCA_008501575.1 Pseudomonadota bacterium | reverse complement strand
TTGACCGGTGGTGACCAAAGCCACGTCTTCATCTTTGACCTGACCACCACTGCTGTAATCTTGCAGTATTTCAACTAAATTTAAGAGTTTCCTGCCATCACCATCAGCGGCGGCAATCAATGCCAGTTGTTGATCCTCGGTTAAGGCCATCGGTGGGTCGAATGATTGCACACCTTTATCTAATAATTGACCGGCACTTTCATCATCCAGTGACTTAAGAATATACACTTTTAAGCGCGACAATAAGGCATTATTTAAAGCAAAAGATGGGTTTTCGGTGGTGGCGCCAATTAAAGTTATCAGGCCATTTTCAAGGTGTGGCAGAAAGGCGTCTTGTTGAGATTTATTAAAACGGTGGATTTCATCAACAAACAGAACAGTTACCTGCGGTAAATTGGTTTTCGCTTGTTCGATGGCACTGCGAATGTCTTTGACTCCGGCTAAGACCGCGGACAATTGAATAAAATCCGCATCAAGGCTATCGGCAATTATTTGTGCCAAGGTGGTTTTACCGGTACCCGGTGGCCCCCAAAACACCATTGAATGCAAAGAATTATTGGTCAGTAATCGGTGTAAAGGTTTTCCCGGAGTCACCAGATGTTGCTGCCCCACCACCTCATCAAGTGTGATGGGCCTGAGTTTATCGGCCAGGGGTTGGTGTTTAACAACAACCATATTTACTCGATGGCTTCCACCACATCCACACCATCCGGTGGTGAAAATTTAAAGGTATCCGCAGCCAGTATTGGATTACGTTGTAAATCACTGAATTCAAAAACCAGGATTTGATCCAATTGATTATAAACATGAATACTGCGCAATTGATTATCTTCAATGCCCAACAACACACTTTTTACTTCATTGGAGTCTTCTTTAGGGCTTAGTTTTACCCAGTCTAAATGGTCTTTATTACCGTCATAAGTGATGTTGTAATAACGACTGGACAGTTCTTTGTTAATAATCACATAGATGGGATTTAAGTTGTTTTTCTGTGATTTGACCGTCACTTGTTGCAAGTCCTCATCATAGACCCACACCTGATCACCATCAGCCACAATTAATTGCTCAAAGGGTTGTTGATAGTGCCATTTAAAATAATCCGGGGCTTGCATCCAAACGGTTCCGGAATTTTCATCAACCGCACGACCGTCTCGAGTGAGTTCATATTGCTTAAACTCTGCTTGTAGCGCTGTCAAATCTGTTCTCAATTCAGATAAGATGCGTTCAGCTTGATCATCAACCGCAGTCTCTGGTGTCTCCTGGGCCAATAACATCGGGCCTATCACAAGCAATATAATGACAATTAGGGCTTTTTTCATGGTTTAACTCCTCAATAACTGTAGCCATTATAAAGAATTTCGGCTGAATTTATTGTAGTGTATTGAACAGATATACGCCATGAGTGAATCATAAAATAGCCAGCTTCAAGCCGCTTTACTGCGTAATCAATCTTGATAAGGATCAAGGCCATTATTCGCACACAATGCCTCGCCCAATTAATCTTTAACAGGCGGCGGTGCCAGGACTTCACGAGCACCATTGTGTGCTGGTGCCGACACCACACCGGCTTCTTCCATTTGTTCAACAATGGTGGCTGCGCGGTTATATCCGACTCGCAAGCGTCTTTGTACATAAGAAATGGATGCTTTACGAGATTCAGTGACCACAAACACAGCCTTATCGTATAATTCATCCACCTCGGTGTCGGACGCTTCGGGCAAGCCTGTTTCACCCATAATTTGACCGTCATCGGTCATTTGCAAGTTGTCTAAAATGCCTTCCTGGTAATCGGCTTCATAATGGGTGGTTAAGTAATTCACCACAGAATGTACTTCGTGATCATCCACAAAAGCACCATGAACCCGCTCCGGTTGACTCGATCCTGGCGGCAAATAAAGCATATCACCATGACCCAATAATTGTTCGGCACCGCCCTGATCCAAGATGGTTCTGGAATCAATTCTTGACGACACCTGAAATGCCATACGGGTTGGGATATTGGCCTTAATTAAGCCGGTGATGACATCCACTGACGGCCGTTGTGTGGCCAATAATAAATGGACGCCGGCGGCACGGGCTTTTTGTGCCAATCGAGCAATCAATTCTTCAACTTTTTTACCGACAATCATCATCATATCGGCAAATTCGTCAATCACCACCACAATAAAAGGCAGGGGTTTCAGGGTTTCAGGGCTGTCAGCACCAATCCCCTCCTCAGCCAGAGGATCGGCAATCGGTTCGCCTTTTTCAATGGCTTTTTGAACCTTTCTGTTATAACCGGCTAAGTTTCTTACACCTAAGGCCGCCATCAGTTTATAGCGCCGTTCCATTTCGGCCACACACCAGCGCAAACCATTGGCCGCTTCCTTCATATCAGTCACCACCGGGGCCAACAAATGTGGAATACCCTCATAGATTGACAGTTCCAACATTTTTGGATCAACCATTAACATCCGAACCTGTTCGGGACTGGCTTTGTATAATAAACTGATAATCATGGAGTTAACCGCCACCGATTTACCCGAGCCGGTGGTGCCCGCCACCAACAAATGGGGCATCTTTGAAATATCCACAATCACCGGATTGCCCCCAATACTTTTACCCAAGCCAATGGTTAAAGCGGATTTGGACCGATCAAAATTAACCGAGCGCAAGATTTCACTTAAATAAACAATTTCACGGTTACTGTTGGGGATTTCGATGCCAATAAACGGTTTACCCGGTATAACATCAACAATACGCACACTGGATACCGATAAGCCGCGGGCTAAATCTTTGGCCAGGGCTGTGATTTTACTGGCCTTGGTTCCGGCTTCAGGATTGACTTCAAATCGGGTAATGACCGGACCGGGGTATACACCCACCACTTCAGCCATAACTTTAAAATCAGCTAATTTATGTTCTAACTGGCGAGACAATACTTTCAATTCTTCGTTGGAATAACCATAGGTTTGGTTCGGCGGGTCATCCAACAAGGACAAGGGGGGTAACTTACCGGCCGGTAAACTGTGAAACAAATTCAGTTGTTTGTCTTTCGTGGCACGTTTACTGGGTTTGGCATCCTGGTCAGTCTGTTCAATCAAAATCGGTTGTCGCTGTTGCTGTAAGTTGGCATCTTTTTGGCGCAACACTTCTCGCTCACTTTTGGCAGCGCGACCTGCTCGCCAATCTTTGAAGCGTTGCCATTGACTGAACAACCAGCGCAGAAACTGAATGGTAAGACGACCTAATGCATCGGTTAGTTTTAACCAAGATAAACCGGTGAATAATGTGACACCTGCCAGAAAAACGGCTGACAACAACAATGTGGTACCAATAACGCCAAAACCAGCCAGTACGGAACTACCCACCAAATCGCCGATTATCCCACCCCCGGAAAATGGCAAGGCACCGGTGTTGGCATATAAATCAGATAAGCCACAGCCGGCCAATAAGGTGGCGATAAATCCCAGAATTTTAACGCTCGCATCAAGCCAGGTTAGTTCACCATTATCGGGCCGATGGTAAATGCGCCATGCCAAATAGATTAAACCAAGCGGTATAAAATAAGCGAAATAACCGAGAAAGTGCAGCGAAAAATCGGCCACATAAGCCCCGGTTACGCCACTTAAATTGGCAACATTATCGCTATCGGTTGAAGCAAATGAGCCCGGATCAGTGGGGCTATAGCTAAATAAAGCCAACAATAAATACCCGGCCACCGGCAACAGAATAAAGATTAAGCTTTCTTTTATTCTGTTGCGCGTTTGCTTGGAGACCGCATTCACGTTACTGACGCCCTGTAATATTAAACTGTCTCAGCATTATAAGTCTTTTAATGCTGGATGAATAATCTGACCAGCTTTTACATTAACACCCCGTTGTAGAGCCTCAACTTGGTACCAGTCCGCAGTCGCCAATCTTTGTACATAGGGCAAAATGGCGGCAGAAATGGCATAGGTGGCTGTTCTGGGTACAGCGCCAGGCATGTTGGTCACCGTAAAATGAACCACGCCATGTTTTTCATAGGTGGGATTATTCCAGGTGGTGGCCTGGGACGTGGCAATACATCCACCTTGATCAATGGAAATATCAGCCACCACAGAACCCGGCTCCATCATCTTTATCATTTCTTCAGAAACCACATGCGGGGCTTTCGCACCCGGAATTAACACCGCACCAACCACCAGGTCAGCTTGAGCCACAGTATCAGCCACTAACTGTTGATAAGGGTATAAAGCAGTTACATTGGCACCTAAGGCCATCATCTGCGCCAATCGGTCCTGACGTTTATCAAACACCACCACATTGGCACCGGTCGAAGCCGCTAATGATGCTGCATGGCCACCGGCAGCACCACCACCCAGGACCACCACATTACCCCGTTCAGTTGAAGCCAAACCGCCCAGTAACACCCCTTTGCCACCAGCGGGTCGGTGTAATAAATGGGTACCAACCTGGGTCGAAATTTTACCGGCAATGATACTCATTGGGGCCAATAGCGGCAGAGAACCATCGGCTAATTCCACTGTTTCAAAAGCCACCCCAGTTAAACCGATGTCCAACAATGAAGCAGTTAATTCCGGTTCTGCCGCCAAATGTAAATAACAAAACAATAAATGGTCTTCCCGGAGATATTTAATGTCATCTGCAACAGGTTCTTTGACTTTTACAATCATTTCACAACTGCCATACAATTGTTCGGCATCCGGCTCAATAATCGCACCAATTGCTTTATAGTCTTGATCTGAGAAACCACTTAACAAACCAGCTTCACTTTGAATATGCAGTTCGTGGCCGGCTTTAATTAAATCTAAAACAGCATCAGGCACCAGGGCCACACGACCTTCCAGGGTTTTAATTTCTTTCGGTATGCCAATTCTCATAGCATAAAATCCTCATAATATTGTCTAAAAAGCGCCAATTACTGACGGCATTGGGTGTTTTTACGAACTGGGTTTCGTAGAGAGCTTATGATACTAAAATTCCACCACCCTTGTCATATAAAAGCCGTCATTAGTACGACTTTGTTTAAATATCTGACCATTGCGGGTTTCGAATATATTGAATAATATCGGGTTTATTTAAGGCCCTGGAAAAATAGAAACCTTGGAGATTATGACAGCCATATTTATTTAACAGATTAACCTGATAAGCCTCTTCCACCCCTTCTGCAATGACTTCTAAATTTAATTTATCCGCTAAAGTGACGATGGAATTGATGAGTTGTTTATATTGAGTTTCATCTTTGTTGAGTTTTTTTACAAATGATCGATCAATCTTAATCACAGAAATAGGGAAATCAACCAGAGTTATCAGGGATGAATAGCCAACACCAAAATCATCAATGGCAATTTCTATACCCCGTTTTTTGAAATCCCTAAAAACGGACAAGGTTGTTGAGCTTTTATTGAGCAAGGCCCGTTCCGTGATTTCTAAAGTGACTTTTGTTTTTTGAGCCAATTCATACAACCAGAACAACCATTTATTAAACACATGAGATTGACAACTAAAAATATTGGGTGACACATTCAAACTAATACCCAATTCTGAAACAGCACATTGTTGTTTTATAATTTCAATGTCCTTATTCACTTGTTTTAATACTGCAATATCAATATCAAATATGGTACTTGTTTCTTCACAATTTCTTATTAATTCTTCGGTATTATAAAATCCACCTGCTAAATCAGGACAGCGCATTAATGCTTCTATTTTGTTGACTTGGCAGGTGTGGGTATTAACTATCGGC
>QQUO01000317.1 GCA_008501575.1 Pseudomonadota bacterium | reverse complement strand
CTGCTTTGATATTGGCTGCCCTAACAGCTTCGTCAGGTGGTTTGGCCAAAACCTGGTATAAAGGTGATTTAACCTTCAGTATCGACACCACCATATCTTATGGTGTGTCCATGCGGGTGGAAGATCGTGATGACCGATTAATCGGTAAATCCAACCTGAATCCATTTGTCGGCGTTAATTTGGCAACCGGCCAACCGAGTACTTTAGAAGAGCGTATTGCCGCGCCGGGACGATGGTCGATTAATTCAGATGATGGTAATTTAAATTACGATGATGGTGATTTGTTTTCCAATGCCATCAAACTGACCAGTGACATCGCTTTTTCCTATGACACATGGGGTGGTTTTTTCCGAATCAATTATTTTTATGATTATGAAAATGCCGATCGCGAAGATCTGTCACCGACTGCCAGAGAGTTTGTTGGTGAAAACTTCAGATTACTTGATGCCTATGTGTACAAGGACTTTGCTATTGGTGATCAATATGCATCGGTTCGATTAGGTCGACAAGTGGTTAGTTGGGGTGAATCAACATTCATTCAGCAAGGTATTAATGTCATTAATCCCATTGATGTGTCTAAGATTCGAGTGGCCGGCGCGGAATTAAAAGAAGCGTTCTTGCCCATTGATATGATCACTTTCTCATCAAGTATTACCAATAATCTATCCATGGAAGCGGTTTATCTGTTTGAGTTTGAACAGACTGATCCGGATCCTGCGGGTACTTATTTTGGTACCAATGATTTTGCCACCCCGGGTGGTGAATATGTGGCACTTGGTTTTGGTATTATTCCGGAATACTCACTGTTGCCTTATTTACAGTCTATTCCAGGAGCAGAGGCCCTGGCCGGCCAAACCAGGGACTTTTCAATTCAACGAAAAAATGTGGCCGGTGCCAGTGATGATGGTCAATATGGTATTTCCTTTAAATATTTCTCTGAACCTCTGAATAATACCGAGTTCGGATTTTATTACTTAAATTACCACTCAAGACTGCCGTTAATCAGTGGTATTGCCTTGGGTGACCCTACGCGCGGTACCAGTCCGGCAACACCGAATTCGGGTGCCTACTTTACTGAATTTCCGGAAGACATTAATCTCTACGGTATCAGCTTTAATACGGTTATTCCCAATATTGGTTGGGCCTTACAGGGTGAATTGTCATACCGTGACAATGTGCCCTTACAATTGGATGATGTGGAAGTGTTGTTTGCCGCCTTGTCACCGTTAAATCCGTTGATTGAAGCGCCTTATAACCGCTTTGTTTCACAATTGGGTGACTATGAGCCGGAAGATTATATTCGTGGCTGGGAACGTCATAAAATGTCACAGTTGCAATTCACCACCACCAAGTTATTTGGGCCCAATGATTTCTTTAAAACAGACTCCATCGCCTTTATTGCTGAAGTGGGTTTTACCCATGTGTGGGATTTGCCATCGCAAGATGTGATGCGATATAACGGACCCGGTACCGATACCGGTGGTGGTCCTTCTGAGCAATCAGGTGGTAATGGTCGAAACCCGGTCACCGAATCGTCAGAATTTTTTGCCACAGATTTTTCCTGGGGCTATCGAATGGCAGCACGATTTGATTATTTTGGTGCCTTTGGTACGCCATGGAATGTTTCACCGCGGATCGCATTTAACCATGATGTCAATGGTACAACACCGGGTCCTGGTGGGAACTTTGTGGAAGGTAGAAAGTCTTTAACCTTGGGTGTAAATGGTATTTATCTTGAAAAATGGAGCGCTGATTTAAGCTACACCCGTTTTTCCGGAGCGGGTATCCATAACCTGATCTCCGATCGTGATTTTGCCTCGTTTAACATCAAATATTCATTCTAAGATAGGTACTACTTTATGAAACTATTAAGCAAAACAATCATCACCGGCCTAACCGGTTTGACCATGGCTTTGACTGTGGCACATGCAGGCCCAAAGCCGGATGAAATCCACCGTTTAACCGATGATTTAACACCGGTTGGTGCCATACGTGCCGGTAATGAAGCCGGTACCATTCCGGCCTGGACCGGGGGAATCACCGAACCACCTGCGGGTTATCAGCCTGGTGATCATCACCCGGATCCTTTTGCCGATGATAAGGTTCTGTTCACCATTGATGGCAGCAATTATAAACAATACAGTGAGCAGTTATCAGTCGGACAGATTGCCATGTTTGAGCGCTATCCTGAAACTTATAAAATGGCGGTTTATCAAACTCGGAGAAGTGCTGCATTTCCACAGCGAATATATGAAAAAACCATCGAAAACGCCAAAACCGGCACCTTGGTTGCTAATGGTGAAGGGGTCGAGAATGTGGCCGAGGGCTTTCCTTTTGCATTCGCCGAAAATGCCTATGAGTTGATTTTTAACCACAAGCTCAAATACAAGGGAACCGGTGGTGTTCGCTACAATAACCAAGCTGCTGTGACCACCAGCGGTAACTACACCCTGGTACGTTTACGGGAAGAGTTATACGGTAAATATTATGTACCGGGTAATACCATTGATGATATTGACAATATTTTGTTGTATTTTTATCAAGTGGTGGAAGCCCCGGCACGATTAGCGGGTGAAATATTGTTGGTCTATGAAACAATGAACCAAACAGAATCACCGCGTAAAGCTTGGATATATAATCCTGGACAACGTCGTGTTCGTCGCGCACCGAATGTCGCTTATGATAATCCGGGTACCGCATCTGATGGTTTGAGAACCAGTGACATGATTGATATGTACAATGGTGCCATGGATCGTTTTACCTGGGAATTTGTCGGCACCAAAGAAATGTATGTGCCTTATAATTCTTATAAAGCACATAGCAGTGATTCACAGGTGTCGGATATGGTTAAACCGGGTCATTTAGATCCTGATTATATGCGCTATGAGTTACACCGTGTGCATATTGTTGATGCCAAATTACGTGAAGGTTTCCGGCATATTAACAGTCGCAGAACCTTTTATCTGGATGAAGACAGCTATCAAATTCTGTTAATTGATCATTATGACAGTCGGGGTGATATTTGGCGTTTTTCAGAAGCGCACAGTATTAATTACTACGATGTACCGACTTTTTGGTCAACCGTTGAGTCACATCATGACTTACAATCAGGCCGTTATATTGCTGTTGGTTTAGATAATCAAGACCAAGTAAACACCTTTAATACGCCGTTGGATGAAAGTAATTATTCACCAAGCGCTTTACGTAAACGCGGACGTCGATAATTATCACCGGTTAATGGCTAATAGAAAAGGCCATGGGCGTTAGCCTTTGGCCTTTTTTAATGTATAAATACCTGATAAGGGGACATTTCAATGATAAAAAGTAGGTTGATATATTTTACCTGGATATTTTTGCTCATGAGTGGCGCGGTATCGTCTCAAGAGGTCAGCAAAGTGATGCCTTTAGCTGATGATGTGCTGTTACTCTCAGTGACTAAAATAGGTGATGAATTGCTGGCGGTTGGTGAACATGGTCATGTCTTAAAAAGTGCTGACCAGGGTCAAACATGGCGGCAAATTGACAACGTACCGGTCAATATCCTATTGACAAAGGTTGTTTCAATTAAGCAAATGGTGTGGGCGGTGGGTCATGACGCCACCATCATTCACAGTGGTGATGGCGGTGAAACCTGGGAACTGCAGTTTTATGACCCCGATCGGCAAATGCCATTGTTATCTGTTTACTTTATAGATCCCCAAAATGGTTTTGCCATTGGTGCTTATGGCACCATTCTTATCACCGATGATGGTGGTCAAAATTGGCAAGATGAATTAATTCATGATGAATTGGATTACCACCTGAATGACATCACCATGGCCAATGATGGCAACCTTTATATTGCCGGAGAAGCCGGTTACGGTTTTATCAGCCATGACCAGGGTCAATCGTGGGAAGCCATTGAATTGCCTTATCCCGGTTCGATGTTTGGGGTTTTGGCATTAGCCGATGAAGTCATTATGTTTGGTCTTCGTGGCCATGTCTTATCTTCCCGTGACCAAGGTCAATCATGGCAAAATATCAGCAATAACAATTTAAGCAGTTTATTTGGCGGTGATCAAATTGATTCCGAGTCAGCCATCTTGGTGGGTGCCAATGGTGCCCGAGTTGTTTATCAGGCCGGTCGTTTATCCACTTTATCCGGCAGTTCAGCGCTTGAAATTGGTGATGATTACGGTGATGTGTTGGTGTTAGATAACGGTGCTAAAATGCTACTGCTGGGTGAAGAAGGCAGTGATATTCAAACTTTAGCAAATCACTAAAAAGAGGTTACTATGAATGATAATACAACAAAAAAAACAATGACGGAACGTATGGCCAATGGATTATTCGGTCATAAAAAATTGTTATTGGGCTTATTGTTTGTGGCCACCTTGGTCATGGCTTGGTTCGCTTCTCATTTAAAGGTTGATGCCGGATTTGAAAAACAATTACCCTTAAACCACGAGTACATGCAGACCTTTATGGAGCACACTGAATTTCGTGGGGCTAATCGTATCTTGGTGGCATTAATGGATGACAGCGGCGATATGTTTAGTGAGTCGTTTTTTCAAAAATTTGAACAATTGACCGATGATGTTTATTACATCACCGGTGTCTATCGACCCAGTGTGAAATCCATTTTTACTCCAAATGTGCGTTTTGTGGAAGTGGTTGAAGATGGTTTTGCCGGTGGTAATGTTATTCCGTCGAATTATACGCCCGGGCCGGAAATGTTCAAAACCATTCGTGCCAATATTGTCAAAGCAGGCATTGTGGGTCGCTTAGTGGCCGAAGATTTTAATGGTGCCATGGTTTGGGCAGATTTGCAGGAAACCAATCCTGAAACGGGTGAAAAAATTGATTACCAAAAAGTGGCATTGGAATTAGAATCCCTGCGACAAAAGTATGAAAGCGATGGTCAAAAGGTTCACATTATCGGCTTTGCCAAGGTCATTGGTGATGTGGCGGCCGGTGCAAAATCGGTCTTGTACTTTTTTGCCCTGGCGATTTTTATTACTGCTTTACTGATGTTCTGGTATTCTAAAAACTGGAAACTGACACTGTATCCAATTGTGTGTTCCCTGGTGGCTGTTATTTGGCAGATGGGTGCTTTAAAAATAATGGGTATGGGAATTGATCCGATGAATATATTGACACCCTTTTTAATCTTTGCCATTGGTGTCAGTCATGGGGTGCAAATGATTTCACGTTGGACCAATGATTTGGTGCAACAGCAAGATGCAAAAGACACCCGACATGCGGCAAAAGCTGCATTTATGGCGTTGTTAATTCCAGGTATGATTGCCTTATTATCCGACACCATTGGTTTTGCCACAATTTACTTTATCAAAATTGAAATTATTCAAGAATTAGCCATTACTGCCACAGTCGGTGTGGCGCTAATTATTATCACCAACTTAATACTTCTGCCCTTGCTTTTACATGGTATGAAGATAAAAAATATGGCAGCTTTTGTGGCTAAGTTTGAGGCCAAGAAGGACAAAACAAAAGTGTGGGACAGCCTGTCAAAGTTTGCCAAAAACCCGTTGGCTACCACTGCGGTGGTTATTGCCATTGTGTTATTTGTGTTTGGTTATTACAAAAGCGAACAAATGCAAATTGGTGATTCAGAAGCCGGGGTTCCGGAACTGCGAGCCGAATCGCGTTATAACCAGGATGCCATGACCATCAGTGATGAGTTTTCACTGGGTGTGGATATGATTAATGTCATCGCTGAAACCACTGCATCTGCGTGTACCGAGAGTTTCAAAGTGATGAGCACCATCGATGATTTTGCCTGGACCATGGAAAACATAACAGGGGTTCAACAGGTTATTACCCTGGCGGACATCAGTAAAATCATTACCGCCGGTTGGAACGAAGGTAATCCCAAATGGCGTGAAATATCTCGTAATAACTACGTTATGCGGCAATCTTTATCGGGTATTGATACGTCATCTGGTTTATTGAACAGAGACTGTAGTGTCATGCCGGTGATGATATTTACCGAAGATCATAAAGCCACCACCATCAATCGGGTGGTTGCGGCTGTTAAAGACTATCAACAAGTCCATCCGCCTGAAGTTGATGATTCGGGTGAATTGCTTGAAGGCTCGGTGCGTTTCCGCTTAGCGACCGGCAATGCTGGCGTTATGGCAGCCACCAATGATGTGGTTAAAAGCGCCCAAATACCGATGCTCATCATGGTCTACGGTGCGGTTATATTATTATGTCTCATTACTTTCCGCTCGATTGCCGGAACCTTAAGTATTGTTATTCCTTTGGCGCTGGTGTCCTTATTGGCATATGCTTTGATGGCGTTTTTAGGGATTGGCTTAAAAGTCAATACATTGCCGGTGGTTGCGTTAGGTGTTGGTATTGGGGTGGATTATGGTATTTATATCTTCAGCCGTTTACAGAGTTTACTGAACAAAGGTATGGGCTTGGTGGATGCTTATCGTGATACTTTACGCTTAACCGGGAAAGCGGTGCTGTTTACTGCTTTGACTCTGGGTATAGGCGTCGGTACTTGGATATTTAGTGATTTACAATTCCAGGCAGACATGGGCATCTTATTGGCCTTTATGTTTATCGTAAATATGATTGGCGCACTGTTATTATTGCCTGCTTTGGCGTATTGGCTGATGCCTAAAGCCCGTTAACATTAAAAACTGATTGTGGTCATCTGCAAAGGTGACTACAATCAGTGGCTTCCGGAATTAAATTAATAAATCTGAGTATGGCTGATTTTCTGCTGGTTCACATAGACAATCAACTCGATATTACGCAAGTAATCACCTACGATAAAGCCGAAAACACGGCCAGTCGGTTGCCTGTTGAAGCATTCAAATCAGTCCTCAGCAACAAGACAGAAGTGATTATATTGGTGCCGGCTTCCTGGGTTTATTTAACCCATAGCCGGGTGGCCAGCCGTTCTGCGGATATTTTGGAAAAATCCATTCCATACAGCATAGAAGATGAGTTGGTTAATGATGTTGAAGACAATTACTACGCATGGAAAATAAGCACACCCGAACAACAAAGTGTTGCTGTAATCAGTAAAGAAAAACGCCACCAACTCAACCAATTCATCAAAAAACACCATTTAAACGTTTCAGGAATTTATAGCGAAGCGGTGTTTTGTCCCGCCAAACAACATCACCTAAGCCTTTGGCAAGATGGTAATAAGCTGTTGTTACGGTTTTCTCTTGATGCCACGATGGTGTCATCAGAGCAACAATTACCGGCATTAATTTCAGCCTTTGGTGATGACTGTCAACACCTACTGACCAATAATCCCGATGTGGTTGATGGCCATCAATTTGAATCGGTCAAGTCCTTGGATTTAGCCGATTGCTGTGCTTATTTAGTGGCTGATAAAGAGGTTAATTTATACCGTGGTGATGACCGTGATTCTGAACAAGAACACAAATCAATAAGCTGGATAAAACCATTAATGGCAATCGGATTTTTAGCCATCAGTTGGTTGTTTATCAATGTCTATCAAGGCTGGCAACTTGCGACGGACATCGCTAACATTAAGAAGCAACAGCAGGAAATACTGACTGATAAATTTGGACAATTATCGCAAACAGAACAACGTGACCCTTTTGCCGCCATGCAGTCACGTTTAAAACAGGCCAATAACCAAAATCAGCCCAATAACATACTGCTTGATGGATTTCACTTTTTAGGTGAAGCCAATCGGCAACAGCAGTCGGTTGAAATTTCAGGCATTCGTTTGTTCGATAACAACCTTGAAATTCAAATAACGGCACCCACCATCAGTGATATCAACAACTACCGCCAACAGTTGCAAAATCTGGCGAATGATTATCGCGTTAATATTGGCGTCAATGAATTAAGTGATGGTGTTTATCAATCCATTTTAACCATGAAAGCCCGATGAAACGTTTTTTAACACAATTAAGCCAGCGCGAGCAACGGCTCCTGATTTATGGGGCTGGCTTGGTTTTTGTGGTGCTACTTTGGTTGCTGGTTTATCGGCCGGTATCCAATTTCATCATGCAACAAGCTGAACTGAAAGCTCAATTACAACGGCAGTTAACCAGTATGCAGCAAGCTGCCATATCGCTGACCGGTCAGCAAACCCAAATTAAAAAGTCTTTACCGTCTGATAAAACATTTTCGGCTTGGCTGGATGGTCAGTTGATGCAGATTAACTTACAACAAGCGGTAAAACGTTCTGAACCGATTGATGAGCAAACAGTGACTTTGTGGCTCGAATCTGTACCCTTTGATTTGTGGGCAGATTGGTTACAAAGAATCTACAGTCAATACGGAGTGGTGGTTGATCAAGCGGATATTAATGTCACCGACCGGACCTTGGGGTTGGTCACAATACGAATGCGGGTAACAAAATCATGAAAAGTGCCACAGATCGAATGATGGGTTTAATCAAGTGGCTGTTAATTTTAGCCATTATTGCTGTGTTACTGTTGGCTGTTTTGCCATTGAGATGGTATTACGATTATGCCAGCGATTTTATAAAGCCGGTGGTTTTGCGTGATGTATCAGGTTCATTAATCAAAGGTGAAGCTGAGCAATTACGGTATGATTTGATACCCATGGGACATGCTGAATGGTTGCTTTATCCGGGCTCGCTAACCGGCATTGGTGGACGCATTCGGGTGTATCAGGACAACTATGATTTAACTTTTAAGCTCAAAGAAATCAACCAAAATCAAGCACGCATTAAACAAATAACCGGCTATTTAAATTGGGATTATTTGCAGCCTTATTTACAATTCAATCAGGGACGCTTTGACGGCTATTGGCAATTTGATATTAATCAAATGGTCTATGATAAACAGGCCGGGGTTGAACGTTTGGACGGACAAGTGAGGTTAAAAGAATTTAAGCTTTTAAGCCCTACTCAAATGCCTCTGGGTGATGTTATTATTGACCTTGAGACAAAAAAAGATGGCATGATCGTTGGTACCATTCATTCCAATTCTGATCGACTAACCGTATCCGGCGCCTTTTACATCCAACCACACCGATGGCAACTGAATGTCGATATAATTCCAAAAGCGGGTCATTACCAACTTAATGCCGCTCTGCAAGGGATTGGCGATCCGCGCCCGGGCGGAGGTCGACGGCTTAATCGGGCCGGTTTTTATTAAAGGTTTTGCTGTTTCTTTGTGACCATAATATCCATAATCCATAAGCCAAAATAGGCAGGGTTAACAGATGCCCCATGGTCATCCAGTCAAAGGCAATAAAGCCTCGATTGGCATCCGGTTGGCGGAAAAACTCCACCAAAAACCGTCCCAAACCATAACTGATTAAAAACACCGCCGAAGCGGTACCGCGTTTTCGAGCAAAATGCGCTGCCAGCCAAACCACCACAAAGGTTAAGATGCCTTCCAGGAAAGCTTCATAAAGGGGGGAAGGGTGTCGTGTGTACAGGTTAAATTGACCCTGTTGGTACCATTGATTCCAGGTTGTCTCTCCGACCACGTCCATTTGTTGTTGATAAGGCAGGGATTTTGGGAAAATCATACCCCAGGGCTGTTGGGTTAAACGCCCCCACAATTCACCATTGATGAAATTTCCGATACGAACAGCGGCGATTCCTAAAGGTGTCAAAGGTGCCACAAAATCACTGACCTGGTAAAATGTTTTATTGGTTTTGTTCTTAAAATAGACCATAGCAAGAAGCACACCGACCAGTCCACCATGAAAAGACATACCGCCTTCCCATACCCTCAATGGTAATAGCGGGTCACTTGAAATTGGGGTGTCATTGTAGAACAACACCCAGCCAATCCGGCCACCAACCACCACCCCCAAGGCACCGTAAAAGATAATGTCAGACAGTTGTTGTTTGTTCCAGCCGGTTGGGTATTTGTTAATGCGGTAGCGACCCAATAGATAAAACAAACCAAAGCCCAATAAATACGTGATTCCGTACCAATGTATTTCTATTGGGCCAAGATTCAAAAAGACGGGATTAAAATCCACCACATATGGCAGTGTTTGTTCGGTCGATAGCACAGATTGCATAATCGTCGGGTGCTTTAGTCAAGTGTGCCTATTTTGCCATGAATCAGTTTTTGATTCAGGTCTTTTTATCATCTCATGGCTTGATTACCGTTCCGAAAACTTTGTGCAAATTGAGTCCATATCTCATCCCGAATTGTCGTAAGATTGTGTTAAAATCTTTAGCCAATCTGCGCTTATAGGTTCAATAGACTACACTAAAGCGCAAGACGCAGCAGTGAACTGATGGCGAAACATGTTATCGCAATAAACAAGCACTGTTATCACAAGATTGTTCAAAAGAGGTTTTTTTATGAATCAAGCATTTATCCCTTTGCTGGTCGGCGGATTTGGTCTGCTGACGGCTTTTATTATTTTCTTTATGGTTTTAAAAATGCCGTCAGGCGTTGGTAAAGTGAAAGAAATTGCCGATCAAATTCATGCCGGTGCCATGGTTTTTATGCGCCGTGAATACACCATTTTATTTACATTTGTGGCCATTTTGGTTGTCGGTTTATATATTGGCTTCGGTACCTGGCATACGCCCTTCTCATTTATTGTGGGTGCGTTATGTTCTGCCATCGCCGGCTATTTTGGTATGTTTTCAGCCACCAAAGCCAATGTCCGAACCACCGTGGCAGCCAATGAAAAAGGTCAGGCAGCAGCCCTGTCAGTGGCCTTTTATGGGGGATCCATTATGGGCTTAACGGTTGCTGCAATGGGTTTATTGGGTCTTGGTTTATTGTACTATTTATTTGGTGCTGACCATGAAACCGTACACGCCATTCACGGTTTTGGTATGGGTGCCTCAGTGGTGGCATTGTTTTCCCGTGTCGGAGGTGGTATTTTTACCAAAAGTGCCGATGTTGGTGCTGATTTGGTGGGTAAAATTGAAGCCGGAATTCCCGAAGATGATCCCCGTAACCCGGGCGTAATTGCTGATAATGTGGGAGATAATGTCGGTGATGTGGCGGGCATGGGTTCGGATATTTTTGAATCTTATTGTGGTGCCATGATTGCTTGTATTGCCATTGCCTCGACCATGGCAGTGCCTCTTTACCAACAAATAGCCGAACGCCAACAGGATTTAATGTTTTTACCCTTGGCGTTGGCTTCCTTGGGTCTTATCTGCTCCATTTTGGGTATTTTTATTGTTAAATTGGCCAGTGGTCAAAAGCCAGATGTGGCATTGCGGATGGGAACCATTGGTGCCACCGTTATTTTTATTGCTGCCGCTTACTTTTTAATGGCTTATCTTGATATCAGTAATCGAGTTTGGCAATGTGTTGTGTTGGGTGCGGCCGGCGGTATATTGATTGGCCTGGTGACCGAATACTATACCGGTGGTAAGCCGGTGCGTGATATTGCCAAAGACGGTGAAACAGGTCCGGCCACAGTCCTGATCTCAGGTCTGGCTGTGGGCATGGAATCGGTGGTGATACCGGTGATGACTTTGGCCGCCATTATATTTGGCACTTCTTTACTGTTACCGGAAGGCGCCGGCGTTTATGGTGTCGGTATTGCGGCTGTTGGGATGTTGGCAACTGTGGGTATCACCATGGCCATCGATGCTTATGGGCCAATTGCTGATAATGCCGGTGGTATTGCGGAAATGGCCAACTTAGGCGCTGAAACACGCGCCATTACCGATGGTTTGGATGAGGTGGGCAATACCACTGCGGCCATTGGTAAAGGCTTTGCCATTGGCGCTGCCGGCTTAGCGGCTTTGGCCATTATTGCGGCTTTTATTGAAGTTATCAGTAACAGTGTTCCCGGATTTGCGCTCAATATATCTGACCCAAGGGTTTTAATGGGCATGTTTTTAGGCGGTATTTTTCCGTTCTTGGTATCGGCCATGACCATGCGGGCAGTGGGTGATGCGGCATTTGATATGATTAAAGAAATCCGCCGCCAATTCAAAGAAATTCCCGGTTTAATGGAAGGAACGGCGAAACCCGACAGTGATAAATGCATTGATATTGCCACTAAAGCGGCTTTAAAACGCATGATTGCACCGGGTTTGCTGGCGGTATTGTCACCGATTGTGGTGGGCTTTGTTTTAGGTGCTGCGGCTTTAGGCGGCATGCTGGGTGGGGCATTAATTTCCTGTGTGTTGTTGGCGCTGACCATGGCCAATGCCGGTGGTGCCTGGGATAATGCCAAGAAATATGTCGAAAAAGGCCATTTTGGTGGTAAAGGTTCAACGGCACACACCGCCACTGTGGTGGGTGATACCGTGGGTGACCCCTTTAAAGACACCTCAGGCCCGTCCATGAATATTCTGATTAATGTGATGGCTATTGTGTCGTTGGTGATTGCGCCTTTATTGGCCAAAATGCCCGGTGGTATTTTTGCTTAAAAAATCACCTTTGCCTATAAAGATGTTGTCACAACATCTTTATAGGCGGATTTTTTGCTGTGGGGTGAACGAGGTTTACAAATGGCATTCCACTTAAGTTTTTATAAGCCCGGACAATTTATATTTCACGGTGGTGAGCGTTCTGATCGGGCGTATATCATAGAGAAAGGTGCGGTAGAAATACTGGCGGAAGATAAGGATGAAGTTATTCATACCCTTACCGCCGGTGAATTATTTGGTGAAATGGGTGTGCTGGATCAATCGGTGCGGTCAACAGCCGCCAAGGCCAAAACCCAGGTGACCTTATTAGAAATCAAACCGGGTCAGATCACTGATCGGCTGACAGAAACCGACCCCATAATTCAGGCCTTAATTGGTGTGTTATTGAAACGATTACGGGCTTTATTGCCCAGAAACGGGGACGGGGCTCAGGCTGACTTATTGTCCCATGTGGCATCGATTATTGAACAAAGTGGCTTATCCAAATTTAGATTGGAAAGTGAATTACGCACAGCCATAAACAGTGAAAAGGTGCAAACAGTTTTTCAACCCATTGTCGACATGGCCACAAACCGGGTAAGTGGATTCGAAGCCTTAAGCCGTTGGTTGCATCCTAAACTCGGGGTCATTTCACCCTTCGAGTTTATAACACTGGCAGAAGAAACCGATATGATTATTGAGGTGGGTTCACTTGTTTTTAATCGAGCCATTGATTTGTTATCTCAGTTACCCGATTCAGTCTTTATTAACATCAATGTTTCGGCCCGACAATTAAACAGCTCCCAATTTTTACCGACCTTATTGCAACGCTTAAAAGCTAAAAACATAAATGCTGAACGCTTAAAATTAGAAATCACTGAAACCATGATGGTTGATATTAAACAAGCTGCACAATGGATTGAACGATGCCATCAAGCGGGTTTTCGAGTCTGTGCCGATGATTTTGGCACCGGTTATTCAGGCTTACAACAATTACTGGAATTACCTTTTGATGTGCTCAAAATTGACCAGGTATTTATTCAGTCGGTTCTCACCAAACAGGTTAACAAAACACTGGTAGAAGCCATGGTCAGCTTGGCCAAACAGTTGGGGATGCGGTTGGTGGCAGAAGGGGTTGAACAGAAATCACAACATGAACTATTGAGTCAGTTGGGTGTGGACTTTGGACAGGGCTATTATTACGGCAAAGCCATGTCAATATCTGATATTTTGGCACAACGTGGTCAGCTTTTTGATGATTAATTAATAAACACTTTTCTTTTTAGACTGATTTTCATAAAATAATATCGTGGGTAAGTGTCGCTACTTCTCGAAGCCCGGTCAAAGCTTCTGTAGCGACCATTGATAATGTGTGTGCATGCATACACATTATCGTTGTTGGCCGGACTTAATTGTCCGGCCAACCTTTTCAATCGCAGCACATCAGTTATCTGAACAAATGCCAACGATTCAGATTGAATTCATTTAATACCGATAAACTTGTATTTATTTAACAGGAAATACGATCATGAAATATCAAATTCTTATTATCGGTTTATTATTCAGTGGTTTATCCATGGCACAACGTTATGACAATAACATCGCCTATGGCAAAGTGATTGAGGTACGTCCGGTTTATGAACGTGTTTCAATCCCCGAACGACAACGCGTTTGTGAACGGCCGCGTTATCGTGAGCAGCGATCAAATACCGGTGGTGCCATTCTGGGTGGTATTATTGGCGGTGTTTTGGGTAATCAAATTGGCAGTGGTTCTGGCCGTGATGCAGCCACTGCAGTCGGTGTGATTGCCGGTGCGTCAGTTGGTGCAAACCACCCATCGCATCGTAATCAACGGCCCCGATGTTACACCGATACCCGTTATCGTGAAGAACGTCAATTAAGCGGTTATGATGTGACTTATGAATACCAAGGTCAATGGTACGACACCTTTATGACCCGTCATCCCGGTGAGCGTGTTCGCTTGGCAGTGGAAGTTCAAGTCATCGAATAATAAGGATAAGCTGACAATAAAAAGCCGCAACTGCTTTTGTAGTGGTTGCGGCTTATTTATTACTTTAGTTGATTATTTCAGTAAAGCCTTGGCTCTATGTAATACAGCTTCTGTGGTTATGTTAAAGTATTCAAATAAATCTTTACCCGGTGCCGATTCACCAAATGTATCTTGGCCAATGACGGCACCATCCAAACCAACAAACTGATACCACGCATCACTTTTGGCTGCTTCCACTGCCAATCGCCGACGACAATGGTGCGGTAAGACTTTGTTTTGGTAGTCAGGTGATTGCTGTAAAAACACCTCAACACATGGCATCGAAACCAATCGGACTTGATGCCCTTTGGCTTGTAATTCTTCAGTGGCTTCAGCAGCAATACCCACCTCTGAACCGGTGGCAATAATAATTAATTGTGGATCTTGGTTACAATCGTTCAGAATATAACCACCCTTATTAATCAAACTCAATTGATCGTCACGGCGCACTTGATGAGGTACAGTCTGACGGGTGAATAATAAACTGGTGGGACCATCGTTGCGTTTGATGGCCTCATGCCAGGCCACCACAGATTCCACTGCGTCACAAGGTCGCCAGACATGCATATTCGGAATCATGCGCAAGGCCGGTAGTTGCTCAACCGGTTGATGGGTGGGACCGTCTTCACCAACCCCAATGGAATCATGGGTATAGACAAAGATATTGCGAATTTTCATTAAAGCTGCCATGCGCAAGGCATTCTTGGCATAATCCGAAAACATCAAAAAGGTACCGGTGTAAGGAATAATGCCGCCATGTAAACTCATGCCGGTGGTGATGGCGCTCATACCAAACTCACGGACCCCAAAGGATAAATAGTTGCCACCAAAGTCGCCACCGTTTATAAGTTTTGAACCAGACCAAAAGGTGTTGTTTGAAGGGGTTAAGTCGGCTGAACCGCCAAATAATTCCGGTAACATTGGGCCAACCCCTTCCAAGGCCAGCTTTGAGGCCTTTCGAGTCGCCATTTTAGGTGCGTCTTTGTTAACCTGGCGTAAGTAATCAAACATTTTGGCATCAAAATCAGCCGGTAATTCATTGTTGATGCGACGGCTTAAATCAGCAGCCAAATCAGGGTAAGTTTTTTGATAAGCGGTCAATTTTTGTTGCCAATTCTGTTCAAGTTCGGCACCTTTTGTTTCCGCATTCCAGCCTTGATATATGTCATCAGGAATCTTAAACGGCGCATATGGCCAATCCAAGGCCTTACGGGTGGCGGCAATTTCTTCATCACCCAAAGGAGCACCATGGGTTTCATGGGAACCGGCTTTATTCGGGGCGCCGGCGCCAATGGTGGTTTTACAACAGATAAGGGTGGGTTGTTCAGTATTGTCTTTGGCCGCTTGAATGGCGGCATCCACAGCCGCCGGGTCATGGCCATCCACCGCTGCAATGACATGCCAGCCATAGGCTTTAAAACGTTGTGGCGTGTTGTCGGTAAACCAGCCATCGACTTCACCGTCAATGGAAATATTATTGTCATCATACAAAGCAATCAGTTTACCTAAGCCCAAAGTACCGGCCAGAGAACAGACTTCATGGGAAATGCCTTCCATTAAACAACCATCACCCAGAAAGACATAACTGAAATGATCAATAATGTTATGGCCTTCACGGTTAAACTGGGTCGCCAGCATTTTTTCGGCCAAAGCCATTCCCACGGCATTGGCCAATCCCTGACCCAAAGGTCCGGTGGTGGTTTCAATCCCCGGTGTATAACCATATTCCGGATGTCCCGGGGTTTTGGAATGTAACTGTCGGAAATCTTTTAACTCCGCCATGCTTAAATCATAGCCTGATAAATGCAATGCCGCATACACCAGCATCGAACCATGGCCATTGGACATGACAAAGCGATCTCGATTAAACCATTTGGGGTTTTTGGGATTATGCCGCAAGTGATGATTAAACAGGACTTCGGCGATATCCGCCATGCCCATGGGCGCCCCTGGATGGCCTGAATTGGCTTGTTGAACGGCATCCATGGCCAGAAAACGGATGGCATTGGCTAACAAAGTGTGATTTGACATGTGATTATTATGTTTTGGGTTTGGGTTAATAGAAGCTAAACAGCCAGCAGCCGCTTATTTTATGAATAAACACCATGATAAACAACTGACAATCGCACTGTCTGTCTATTAAATAAAAATTTAAGCAAAAGTTTGATATGGCTATTGGTCCTGCAAATTAGCTGAAAAGAGAATTAACCCTTAATGCCAGGGCCAACGGCTGTCGATAATTTCACGAACTTCTTTTTTAAACACCACACAGCCTGCTATTTGCTGGACTGATAATTGGCTGTTTGCAAAATAGGGTTCAATTTTCGCAAACAAAGATGATTCAAGGGTTTGTAAGCCTTTCATGGCGTAAATCTTTGTGATTATATTTTGTTCGTTAAGAAGATGTTTAAATATCAGTTCAGCGTCTTGTGCTGCCAAAATAGTTTGATAGGCTTGATATACCTTTGAGCGCTGAGCACTGGCACCAAACCTTTCGGATTCTATTCTTTGGGCTTGTTTTAAGACATTGATTTCATGTATTAAATTGATGGGAAGCGTATCTTCCGGCACCACTTCAGTCTTGATTTTTTCGATTGAATCAGGCTTTTTCTGCCAAGAAAAATCAACCAAACCCATCCACGAAAAAGTGACGAGTAAAACGGTCACAATAAACGAATGTGCTAAAGCAGCTGTGGTTTGGTTGTTTATTATCATAGTTTCGCTCTTTTACTATTAGTCCATTCATTGTATAAAAAGTTTATTTATTGTATAAGAAAGAGCGAAAATCAATTTCTAATTAGAAAATAAGAACAATTTATTTTATTAACATTCATATGATTAAAACAACAAAAAAGAAAAAACTAAGTGCGCTTTTCCAACATGTTATGGATAGATTAGTGACCGTCGTCTTACTGTGGGCTGTGGCGCCTATGGCCATGGCAGCTAATAAAGGCGATATTCCGGCGGCCATAACGGTCTGGATTACCGGCACGGTTCTGGCGGTGTTGATTTCACTTGTTTTTTCATTCAAGAAAAATGCTGCGGGATCATTTGTGGGTATAAAAAAGGCCAAATTCTTTTTACTGTTGTCTATCTTGTTATTGATTGTTTTCGTTGCGGGTACGGCTGCTTTTTTTATCTTTATGTAATCAGTTTTTTAACAATTGCAAGACGTTGGATTTTATATCGGTGTTGTAAAAAATAATAAGCTGTCGAAATGCCGGGAAAGACATGTCAATTATTCATTTTTACAGGCATTACGATAACCATGGGTTGAGTGCTTTCTCTGATTAATAAAATTATTCCCTCAGCGGCAATAATTAATCTAAAAAATTCCCTCAAAAATGTTTCGCAATTGACTTAAGTCAATCCATTTAAGAACATTCTCACATATGCTGTTACGGGTTAAACTTGTTTAATGGTCTGGCCACTTTGTTGTCGTTCTGACAGGAAGGGTTGAAATGCCGCAGTTTGTTCTGTGGTGTCACACATATTCTATAAAACACCACAGCGGTTGATAACATAACATTGAGGTGAATTCGTGGAAAAAAGGTCTTGGGCTGAGCCCTATAAAATTAAAATGGTTGAACTGTTAAAAATGACCACTTTGGAAGAACGCAAAGCGGCCATTAAAGAAGCGGGTTTTAATACATTTTTGTTAAAGTCAGAAGATGTCTACATCGATTTATTAACCGACTCAGGTGTGGGTGCCATGAGTGATCAGCAATGGGCTGGTATTATGATGGGTGACGAGGCTTATGCCGGCAGTCGAAATTTTTATCATATGCGGGATACCATTACAGAATATTACAGCTATCAATTTACTGTTCCCACGCATCAAGGTCGGGGTGCTGAAAATATTTTAAGTCAAATTTTAATAAAAGATGGCGACTATGTTCCTGGTAACATGTATTTTACCACCACCCGTTTGCATCAGGAAATTGCAGGGGGACACTTTGTTGATGTTATCATTAACGAAGCCCATGACCCTGATTCAGACCACCCTTTTAAGGGCAATGTTGACATTGCCAAATTAGACCGCCTGGTTAACAAAGTCGGTGCTGAAAAGATTCCTTATGTGTGTATTGCCACTTGTGTCAATATGGCCGGGGGGCAACCCATTTCTCTGGAAAATTTGCAAGCAGTCAGGCAATGGTGTGATAAACACAATGTGATGTTGGTTCATGACATGACCCGTGTGGCTGAAAACGCCTATTTTATCCAACAACGTGAAACCGGGCAGCAACATAAAAGTGTTAAAGAAATCGTCTATGAAATTTGTGCATTGACTGATGCAGCCACCATGTCATCTAAAAAAGATGCGATGGTTAATATTGGTGGTTTTTTGGCCATGAATGATGCAACTTTATATGAACGTGCTTGTGAACTGGTGGTGGTGTATGAAGGTTTACACACTTATGGCGGTATGGCAGGTAGGGATATGGAAGCTTTGGCCATCGGTATCCGGGAAAGCGTACAAGATAATCACATGCAAGCCCGGATTGGGCAAGTTGCCTATTTGGGTAAAAAATTGGAAGATGCCGGTGTACCCATTGTTAAACCTTATGGTGGGCATGCCATTTTTCTAAACGCAAAAGCCATATTGCCTCACATCCCGCAATCACAATTTCCTGCGCAAGCCTTGGCTGCTGCACTTTATGTTGAATCAGGAATTCGGGCCATGGAACGGGGCGTGGTTTCAGCAGGAAGAGATGCCCAAACCGGTGAAAATTTCATGCCCAAACTGGAGTTGGTGAGACTGACCATCCCACGCCGGGTTTATACCCAGGCTCATATGGACGTGACTGCAGAAAGTGTGATTCGGGTGATGAAATATGCCAGTCAAGTCAAAGGTCTGAAGTTTACCTATGAGCCCAAGATGTTGCGCTTTTTTATGGGTCGCTTTGAAGAAGTGGCTTGAGTTGTGTTTGGGCTAAGATGATTAACTTTAATAAAGTCCAAACCATTGTATTGGCAATGCCTGAAAACAGCACGAATTGGCTTGTTTTCACATTATGTAATGTATATCAAAATTTAAATTAATGACAAAAGTAGGCAGCTTAGTGTGAATGCTCTATAATATTTTGTGATAATGGCACCAATCAAAGACAAACAGAGGATATTATGGCGAAGAAAAAAACATTGAAACAAGCATCTGAAGAAAAAAAATCACCGCAATTGGCGGAGAATTTAATGGGATCTGCCAATGAAATTTGGTTGGCAGGCTTGGGTGCTTTTTCCAAAGCACAAACTGAAGGTAAAAAGATTTTTGATAAACTGATAGAACATGGTAAAGATTTTGAGCAGGCTTTTAAGTCACAGTCTCAAAAGGCCAGTAAAAATGTAAAAGCATCGGTCAGCGGCTCAGTGGATTCGGCTAAGAAAAAGGCCGCTGAAAGCTGGGATAAGCTTGAAGGTGTGTTTGAAGCACGGGTCGAAAAATCTCTGCATCGCTTGGGTGTACCGACCAATAAAGAGCTTAATAAGCTGGTTGATCGCATCGAAAAGTTAACAGCACAGGTGAGTGAGTTAACGTCTGAGCAAAGTGGTTCTGGCGGTAAGAAATCATCAGCAACAACCACTAAGAAAACCACTAAGAAAACCACTAAAAAAGCGGCCAAGAAAACCGCCGCAAAGAAAGCCACAGAACAGAAAGCCGATGGCGGTCAAGTCAAACCCGCTGCTAAAAAGTCCAGTGGCGCCAAGAAAACAACTAAAAAGAAAACCAGCAAGAAAAAGACCACCAAAAAGTCATAAACCAGTATGAATTGTAAAAGCCGGCATTCAGCCGGCTTTTATGTTATGTTCCAGTTCTGTTAATGACTCGTCCAAACGTTCTCGCCAGCCATATACCGGCTGGGTATCCGTCATATAATCATGCAAACAGCGTTGCTTGATTTTTAGTTTTCGTAGGTCGAGCCGTAAGCCGTGACGTTTAAGAATAGGGGTTATTTGCTTTTGTTGTTTTTGCAAATGCTGGCGAGTGACTTGATAGGCATAGTCGCACAGTTCGTCCCGATGAGAATAACTGAACAGGTTTGAAGCAAACAAGCGTTCATCATCAGCATCAGGTTCAGCAAGTAAGATGTCAGCTTTAGGGTATAAGGATTCATACTTATCCAAACCGGATTTTAATCGCGATTGAACGATGGAACGAAAAGTTTGGGACAGAACCATCGGCAATCCACCGGATTCTAAACCTTTTTTCGTGGATTCAGGAGCGCGAGAAAAAGGCACAATCGGATTAACAGCAAACAACAATTGGGTGTCTTGTTTTAAAGCGGCCGAGGCATTCATGGTGCGTCGTAAGGCACCGTCCACATAATATTTACCGTTAATATTGACCGGTGCGTACAGACCGGGTAATGCTGAGGAAGCCTGAACAGCTTTTGAAATGGGTACATCTTCATTCATGCCAATACCAAAACCGGCAATTTTCCCGGTGTTTAATTCACAGGCAACGATGTACAGCTGCTTATCCAATTCCCTAAAATCATTGCTCTGCCCATGTTTGGTCAGAATGGATTGTAGAAAGTGTTCCAGCTTTTTGTTGTTAAATACGCCGGTGGGCAAGGCCGTCCCTAAATTCTCTAATAAATCTACGATGCCCATTTTTAGTGGATTTTTTGCCCACTCGAGCAGTGTTTTAGTCAGTAATTTGGGGGATTTAGCTAAATTAACGATGTAGTCACGATAAGCCGGCTGTAAAAAATGGTCAGGGTTAAAAGGCGTTAGAGATTGATTGTCAAAGATGAATATTTGTACCATTTTCCTGAGACTAATGCCGTTGGCTAATCCGGCGGCTAAAAAAGCCCCGGAACTGACGCCGACATAAATGTCCAGGTCATTCATGCTGATGTCTTCAATGTGATCTTCCAGGGCGCATAATGCCCCCAACTCATAAAAGCCGCCCAGGGGACCGCCACCGGCCAAGGCCAGGCCAAACTTGTGATTACTGCTGACGGGATCAGCTGCAGGTTTAATTGTTATCATGGCGACATTATAATCAAAAACTCTCTAAGACACCATCACCCCTGCGATGGTATGTTTGTGTACAGTTGTGTTAAGATATTGCTAAAAAAGCAGGGCTTTAAACACATGATGATCAAGGTTTTATTGGTCGATGACCACGATATAGTGAGAACCGGCATTAAAATGGTGGTTGAAAAAATGGCCGATATAAAAATTATTGGTGAGGCCACCAACGGCCAGCAAGGTATTGATATGGCGCTGGAATTGAAACCTGATGTGGTGCTAATGGACATTAATATGCCGCGCATCAGCGGGCTTGAGGCCACCCGCCAAATTACTGAAGCAGATGCTTATATTCGCATTATTATTCTCACCATACACGCACAAAATCCCTATCCAAAGCAATTATTGGATGCCGGTGCCACCGGTTATTTAACCAAAGGCTGTGCCGCTGACGAATTGGAACTGGCCATCCGCCAAGTCTATGCGGGTAAGCGTTATGTGGGCACGGACATTGCTCAGCAAATGGCTTTAGCGATGCTGCCTGGTGGAAAAAATGATTCACCCTTTGATACTTTGGCGGATCGCGAAATTGAAGTTGCGATGCTCTTGGTGCGGGGAAAAAAAGCCAAGCAAATTGGTCATATTCTTGGCTTAAAGGAAAAAACAGTGGCCACTTATAAATACCGCATTTTAGAAAAGTTGGACTTAAATAATGAAGTTCAATTAACGCATCTGGCGATACGACATGGTTTATTGGATGCCAAGGAAATTAATCAAGACGATTAATTAATTTGTATCAGTCATTAATTAAATTTGTCAAAATGTCTCCTTATATTAAAAACCGCGGCTGGTTTGCGCTCGTCTGGCTGCCTTTGCTCCTGATGATTAAATACCTGGAAGAAACAAGGGTGGTTATGTTCGAGGTGGCCATTGCCTGTCTACTGTTAATATGGATATTGTTATTAATGTCGCGGCTGTCTTTGATTGGGTTTAAAAAACATGGAATCATTTTCTTTGGGTTTATCAATTTAGTACCGTTATTTTTATATTTTATTGGTGTGGCTATGGGTTATGAAGGTGCCGGTATTTCGGTACGCGGAATGGGTGTGGGTGGTGTTATTATATTGCTGCTTGCTATGCTGGTCTTGGTGGTAAATTTGTATATAAGCTTAGTGGCCTTGTTCAGAGCGGCGCCACCATCGAGCCACAATAAATTGTGAAAAAATTCGACCCAAAGTGCTCGATGACCCAATCAAAGAAAAATTTACTTTAATCGGGTTAGTTTAATGAATGCAATTATGTCGTCGGGATAATCGATAAAGGATGCCATTTGTGTTGTGTTTGGTGTACAATGCGCCACTGTTTAATGTCTCTGCCGGTTTTTATTCAATAATAATACGGTGGCGGCAATAATTCGCTAAAAAAGCCAAGAAAAAACTGTTATCTTTGGGCAATATCCTATAAAATTGCCCGTCTTTTTTAGTGCCCTGAATTTTTTTGAGGTAATTATGGTTAAAATTAAACTGGTTAGGCATGGTGCAAAACGCGCGCCTTTCTATAAAGTTGTGGCCACTGATTCACGCAATGCCGGTGATGGTAAAGCGTTACAGCGACTGGGTTTTTATAACCCCATGGCCCGTGGACAGGAAGTTAGATTGAACTTGGATGTTGAAGGTATTGAAGCTTGGGTGGCCAAAGGTGCTCAAGTATCAGATCGTTTAAACACATTGATTAAAAAGCAAGTGCAACAATCTGCTTAATATTGTGAGCGATGACTTGTTAACCGTTGGAAAAATAACGGGTCATTTTGGTGTACAGGGCGGGCTGAAGGTTTTTTCCTACACCCAGCCGATGGACAATATAACGCGTTATCAGCAATGGTATGTTGGTGACCGTTTATACAAAGGAATTAAAGCCAGAAAACACGGCAAAACGATTATTGCTGAGTTGCCTGATATAAATAGTCGCGAGGAGGCCCAGGTATTGGTGGGTCAAACAGTGTCGGTGCATGTGTCGCAACTAAGCGCACTGCCGGATGATGATTATTATTGGCATCAATTGGTTGGATTAACCGTAATTGATCAGGATGATCGGGTATTGGGGTGTGTTGAGTCTCTGTTTGAGACCGGTGCCAATGATGTGATGGTGGTTAAGCGCCAAAACAGTGGCGACGGCGCCACCATGCTGATCCCTTATTTATACGGTCAGACCATTGAGCGTGTGGATTTGGCAGCCTCTGAGATACGGGTGAATTGGACTGATTTAGATCAGCCCGAAGTGTGATGAACTTTAATGTCATCACTTTGTTCCCTGAAGCGCTAATGGATATGTTGTCCTTTGGCGTTATTGGTCGTGCCATCAAGGATAAACACATTAAACTGCGGTGTTTTAATCCCAGGGATTGGTCCGATAACAAGCACCGACGGGTCGATGATCGACCTTTTGGTGGTGGTGCCGGTATGTTGATGATGTATGACCCGCTATACCGGACATTGATGGCCATCAAACAACAGGATGCCGACACCAGGGTGATTTATTTGTCACCACAAGGGCAACCGCTTAAGCAAGCGGATTGTAACCAAATGGCGGCAACGATGGGCAGCATTACTTTGTTGTGTGGTCGTTATGAGGGTGTGGATCAACGATTTATCGATGCCCATGTTGATTTGGAATTGTCATTGGGTGATTACGTCATCAGTGGTGGCGAATTAGCCGCAGCAGTCTTAATCGATGCGGTGTCCCGGCAAATTCCGGGTGTGTTAGGTGATGAGTCATCAGCCCAAGATGATTCATTTATGAGTGGTAAATTGGGCTATCCGCAATATACGCGGTCAGAATTATTGGGACAATCAGGTGTTCCCGAGGTTTTGTTAAGTGGTGACCATCAAAAAATTGCTGCTTGGCGGGCGGCTCAGGCCCTTGCCAAAACAAAACAACAAAGACCTGATTTAATGGCAGGTACCTCTGAGGGTGAATCATAACCGCTCATGTACCCATCAAGTAATGAGAGGCTGGTATAAAGGTCTTGTAATGATTAAAGAGTATAAATCATGAGTGACATTATTAAAGAATTAGAAGCGGCGCAATTACGCAGTGATTTGCCGAAAATCAATCCCGGTGACACCGTAGAAGTGGGTGTTAAGGTGGTTGATGGTAGTCGCGAACGTGTTCAGAATTTTGAAGGCGTGGTGCTGGCCGTCAAAAATCGCGGTATTAACTCAGCTTTTACAGTGCGGAAAATTTCATACGGTGAAGGGGTGGACCGAGTGTTCCACACTCACAGCCCAATGATTGCCGGTATCAAAG
>QQUO01000299.1 GCA_008501575.1 Pseudomonadota bacterium | reverse complement strand
AAACGACCTGGATTCCTCTGGTTTTAGTTCAGGATTGCCAATAAATTGTGCCGGGAAATAACCAAAACGTTCAATAAAAGACGGCGCCTTGCTACCCGTACCAAATGCTGCTCGAATGCGTTGTTGCTCGCTGAGTTGATAACGCCCCGATAACTGATAATTATTGACATCTTCAAAGCGGTTAAACTGGTCATGTCGGGCCGAGGATTGCCAACTAAAATGATCACCCACATGACCCTGGAACTCGACAGCGACGCCGGTCACATGATAGGACTGTGATTGGTTGGGGTCACCATAATTGGTGGCAAACCCCGATTGGTTAAAATCCACCTGACGATAATCCAATAGGATATTTAATCGCTGCTTTTGGATTTGTCCAAAAGCCCAAGAATTTAACACTTTAAGTTCGTGGGTTTCAGCGCCGGTTCGACTGTCTTGCCCAAACAAAGAAAAATTATCTGCCTGGGTGTCGCTGAAATGATAATCATAACGGCCATACCAGCGACTGTCCCCGGGCTTGACTCGTAATTGTGCCATGCCTGTAGTCAAGGTACGTTCAGTCCATAAATCAGCATCTGTGGGTAATCCAGTGACCATAAAATCAGTGCCATCATATTCATTCATGGCATCACTGTGAGAAAAACGCAGGGTGCTACTAACGGCATCAGTCCAGTCATTGTCCAAATTAAAGCGGGCTGTGAGATTTTCGTAGCCATCTTTTTCATCGCCTTGTAAAGCGATGTTGCTACCACCGCTATCAACACCGGTGATACCCGCATTGAGCCGCCAGTTGGATTGCGTGTAGCCACCTGAAACAGCCGCTTTTAAGCTATTAAAACTGCCATATTCCAGCTCGGTTTGTAAACTTCTGTCATCGGCTTGTCGTGAAATGATGTTAATCACGGCGCCCAATGCATCAGTGCCCCAAACCGCGCTTTGTGGTCCGCGAATAATTTCGATGCGTTCAATATTGTCTAATAAGGCATAATTAAACAAAAACTCGTCATTACCGGCAGCGTCATTAAGGCGTACACCATCTCGCAATACCAATACGTGGTTGGCTTCTGCGCCACGAATTCTTACTTGGGTTTGGCTGCCGATCCCACCGGATTGATTGATGGCGAAACCTGGCACCGATCGCAGGATATCGCTTAAATAGACAGCCCCTGAAGCGCTGATTTCATCACCATCAATAACCGTTATGGTACCACCATAATCAATTGTCTCAATGGGGGTTAAACCAGCGGTGACCACCAATGGGGATAAGGTTTTTTCAGATACATCTGATTCTGCAGACAAGACGAAAGATAGGCATGCTAACAACACACCACATAGTAGAGAATAAGGCATTATTATGTGCTCCTGTTCCACCCGAACATGGGATTTCATTAACGAGACAACACGTCTCTGGGATTCAAACAGGCCGGTCTCCGGACTCAAAAAGTGTCATCATGACATTCTGCTATGCCTTCCCATGAATGATCACAGTGGCTTTTATAGCAAATGATATTGAATTTATACAGCCATCAATATCCTCTTTTTACCGTTGCGGGGGCAGTGTTGGGATTGAATAAATCGCACCAACTTCCCGTTGAGCACATCACAGTTAAGTGCGTGCACACCTGTTCGGCTTGATTGCTATCTTAGTGAAAAGACTGATGACTGTCAACACAGAAGCGCCCCACAGTAATGATACAAACTGAATAAATCACACATCAATAAACACACCAAAATCACAGCGCAAAAAGCGGTTTAAATAAGATTCGTTACAGAAGGGATGGCCATTAAACGCAATGACATCAAGCAATCCCTTGTCTTGATAAACCGTGTTTTATATTGTGCTAAAATTTATTCAATCGCTGCCATGGATTAATTTATTTGAGGTCATTTTTGTTATTCCGTCTTGTTTTTTGTTTGGCTTTTTAGCTGATTAATCTTGCTTTGATAAAGGGCTGCTGCTGACTGATCGTGACTGTTTTCAAGGGCTTGTTCCATGGCCGTTATGGCATCCTTATGCCGACCTAAGAAATAATATGTTTTGGCCAGTCCAGCTGGTGGCTCATGTAAATATGGCGCTTGACGCTGGGCTTTTTTAAAGTATTTTTCTGCTTGCAAATAGCGACCATCTAACAACGCCTGATCGGCAATATTAATCCACTTAAATGGATCGGGGTCATCATAATCATCAATGACATCAGCCACTTGATTGGCTTGTTGTAAACGATTTTTGTCTATCAGAAAACGGTGATAGTTACTGAGTAATTCCAACTGATTTTTAGTTAAAGACAAGCCATGCACAAACACCTTTTCAGCATAACTGTCATACCCCATTTGACGGTACAAAACCGCCAACATGTTCAATGCGACTGGATTATCGCCATCGATTTGCAAGGCCTTTTTAAGGTTCCAATAAGCGGTTTTATTATGACCTTCAACTAAAGCCTCAGCGGCGACATTGCTATAATACATGGCGTAAAACTCTGCAGTGCTAACACGACGTAAGGTTCTTGATCCTGCGGTGGAGTAATAATCGATCTTTAGTTTCAGCGGCTTACTCGAGTAATAAATACTGCTGCCCACTTTTTTTTCAAAAATAACCGTTTGAATGTGCTGGGAACTCAGTAAGTAGCCATTTTCTCGCTGAAAAACCGGTGGCGTTTTGGCCAATTCATAATAAACACCAACATGAGTGGTCTGGGCCAACGCATTGGTTAATATCGCCAGGCTCAAACAATTTCCTGAATTATTAGCCAGCGCCTGTTGTGCTGTCAGGGTTTTTGAGTAAAAATTGAAATTCTGCAAACGATTTTGCAGGTAGTGATAAATAATTTCAATATCAAGGTGGTTTCGGTTTGCAGGCCTACGCAATTCCCTTTTAAAAGCCTGTTTTTGCCGTTCACTCAAGCTAAAAACAGACTCCAGACTGGCCGTAGTAACCTCCGGCAACATGTCCTGGTCATAAAAAAGATCAGCCGTACTGTGGCCACTGGTGACCTGGTAGATTCTGACAGAAGAACAAGCAACCATCAAAAAACAAGTCGCCGTCAAAATTAAACCTGTTACAATTCTGCACTTTTGTGGCGCCATAAATTAATTATAGCGCAATCCTTTTTAAAACAAGAGAATAATCACCATCAATAATTTATAAGATCTATATTTTCCGGAGAAAATTAAATGGCATCATCGCCGGTTTCGCCGGTACGAATTCGGATGACCTGTTCTAAGTCATGAATAAAAATTTTGCCATCACCGACTTTATTATTACCGGCGGTCTGTAACAATGTATCCACAATGGACTCCACTTGATCAGTAGGGGCGGCAATTTCTATTTTGAGTTTGGGTAAAAAGTCAATCACATACTCAGCCCCGCGATACAATTCTGTATGACCCTTTTGCCGACCAAAACCTTTGACTTCTGTCACTGTAATACCACGAATGCCCACATCTTCAAGGGCATCACGCACATCGTCAAGTTTAAATGGTTTAATAATGGCGGTAATCATTTTCATAAATTGACTCCAGCAATCACCATGGCAAGACCTCACCTTCAGCATGCCAAAACTGGCCGGTATTGTCGAGGTTGAGTTCTTCCATACGTTGTATTAATCCGGCAGCAGCTTGTGGTGCTTCCACATAACCCTGGTGACCGGTCATATCCGTTTTGACATAACCCGGGTGTAGCGCGGCCACTGCAATACCCTGGTCTTTTAAATCGACCGATAAACTCCTGGCGGCCATATTGGCGGCCGCTTTGCTCATACGATAACCATAACTGCTGCCCGAATCATTGTCAGTAATGGACCCCATGCGACTGGTCACAATACCAATTTTAGCGTTATCGGCCAAGACCGGTAACAATGTTTCAGAAACCCGTAAAGGCCCCATGGCATTGACCACAAATTGCTCCTGCACAGAGTTATAATCAATATCACCCAATGTATTGCGGGCCAGAATACCGGCATTATTAATCAAATAATCAATTTCTCGCCCTTCGATGTGCTTGAGCAACCGTTGCACATCATTGCCATCGGTGACATCAATATCGGTAATGACCTCCACATCCAAAGCCAACAATTCCTGACTGGGTGTGCGACAAACTGCCAAAACATGGTGACCTTTGGCTTTGAATTGTTGACACATTTCTAAACCAATTCCCCGGTTGCTACCGGTTATTAAAATATTGAGCATTTATTTCTCCATTTTGTATTGATGAGTTTACCAAAGCCCGGCGGTTGCTGGCAATCTATGTACCATATTTCAGCCCTCGCTTTGTGTTCTGTTCCGCGGAAACAAAACCGTAAAACATGTGCCTTTTTTGGGTTCACTATCGATGCTTAATTCGGCCCCATGTTTTAAACAGATGTGTTTAACAATGGCCAAACCCAAACCGGTGCTGTCTTGCTTTTGTTTAACAGAATGGGTCACCCGATAAAATCGCTCGGTGACATGCGGCAAATGCTTTGCGGCTATTCCCGGACCATTATCACTAACCATTAAACATGCCTGTCCCGATTGGCTAAACCAACGGAGTTGTATCTTCGTTCCAGGACTTGTGTGCAACACCGCATTATGCAGAAGATTTAAACAAACACCGGTCATTTCTGACGTGTTAGCTTTGAGCCATAAATCAGAATCTATTTGGGCTGAGAAAATATGCTGCCGTGCATCTGCACTGTGTTTCACATCATTAAATAATCGATTCAGTAATTTCGGCATATCGATCACTTCTTCATCGGCGTTGATTACCGTGTCATGTTCAATGCGTGATAACGTCAGCATATCCGCAATAATCTGTGACATCCGTTGACTTTGTTCGTAGGCTTGTTTAATGGGTTGTCTCAGCTGTGGTAAATCGGCACTGTGATTTTGTAAATACTCCAAATAACCGGTAATCACCGTTAATGGCGTTCTTAATTCATGCGAAGCATTGGCCATAAAATTTTTACGCGATTTCTGTAAGGCTTCCATGACACTAACATCATGGGCCAATAATAAGTAGCGATACCGGTTAACATCAATTAAACGGACTTTGATGAGCCGCTGCGGTGCTGTCGGCTGGGCTATTTTTAACCCGTCTTTAGCGGCTTTATCAGGACTGATTAAATTCGCATCAAACAATTGCATGACCTTAGAATCAGCAAAAACCTGCTGAATTGATTGACCCACATCTGATTGCGACAAGCCAAACATTTGTTCAGCCCGCTCGTTTAAGTATTTAATGTCCAGCGCTTTATTGAGCAACACCGTGGCATAAGGCAGGGCTTCCACCATGGTTCTAAACTGCTGAATCAACTCTTTATTATTATCCTGAATTCGTTTGGCCTGGCGCCGTTCCTTAACCAGGCTTTGTACCGGCCTTTGTAACAAACCAAACACTTGCGGTGGTGTCAGCCGTAAATCATCATGACTAAACCACCGATACAGTTTAATTAATCGCCATAACCACCAGGCCGCATAAACCAACAGCAAAATGGCCGCCACAACCCAAGCCCATAGCCCCAGCCAAAAGCCGGAGATTGCACCCAGCAAGCAAACCACCACCAGGCATAAAAAAATCCACTTCTCTTGAAACATTCCAGACGTTTGTAACGGCTTTGTCATATTTAATAATTAAAGTCTACTTCCTCAATGTTAGTCGATAATTATGATATTCCAATGATAAATCTGTTAAATTTTAAGCTTCTTTCTAAATATTTTGGAATGACCATGTTTAAGAAGCTCTATACCATCGTTTTTTTACTGTTGTTTTGTGCACCGCTGTGGGCCGAAACAGATACCGAGACTGAATTGCAACGC
>QQUO01000167.1 GCA_008501575.1 Pseudomonadota bacterium | reverse complement strand
TTATGTCAATGCGAATCCTATAAATAGGATTGACCCAAGTGGGAATATGGCACTTGTAAGTCAAATGCAAGGAATATCCCTTCAAGGCACATTTAATACCGTAAGAATTAGTACTGTGGCAAAAGGAGCTCTTGTTGCAGCTACTGCTACCGCAGTATATGTAGTAGCTAATCGAGCTGCTGAACAAAAATGGACAATGGCAATGGTACACTCGAGTCCTAATGTTAAATCAGAAAGTGATAGAGTTGCTTACGAAGGAAATAGACAAGAATATAAAAATAGATGTGGTGAAAAATTTCCAGGAGGCGGTTCGCAATGTGACAAATGGAGGTGGGAATTACGAAGAAATCGTGACTGTGCAGATATGAGAGAAGAGTTTAGTAGTCGTTGGTATAATGGTACTGATGGTACACATCAACAAGCTATTGATGAAATGAGAAGAGCGGCAGAAAAATTAGAATCTAAAATTAACAGGATTTGTGGACGATGAATAACTATGAGTTTTTAAGCAAGGTTTTTTCCTCTAGAAAACGCCCAAAAAATTTCATTGATAATATTTATTTTGAAGAGCTTGAAGAACATGAGGCTGTTTTGCAAGCCAGAAATAATGACACTATTTCATTTCGTGATGTAGGAAATATAGCGTATTCGCCCATCAGTTTTATAAACTTAGAAGGTTTTTTATATTATCTTCCTGGGTTAGCTCGCTTAGCTAAAGGCGTAGGAGATGAGTATTTTTTAGATACGTTTCTGATTTTTTTTGAAAACAAGAGACGCAGAAATTCACTTAATTTGGATGAAAGAAAAGCGTTGCTTTATTATTTGCTTGACTTAAAGACATCGAACTCCTCAAGCATTGAAAAAAATGGTGATTGCGAAGATCTCAATGAATTAATTGGATGGTTGAGCCAAAGAGGCAAGAAAGGATAAAAATTGAACTAAACCTCATAAGAATATAAGGCTTTTATTCGTCTCATCCTTGAGACTCACCCCTTCGGGGCTGACGTGAAAATTCTTTCCTGAAGAATTTTTGGCGAACTCGATTACCAACATGGAACGCTTGAGAACAGCTACTTATTCACGGGTGAGCAGTATGATAATAATGTTGGGTTTTATTATCTGAGAGCCAGGTTTTATAATCCGAGTATTGGGCGTTTTCAGAATATGGATACGTTCCCCGGGATGCAGTTTGAGCCGAAGTCATTGCATAAATATTTGTATGCACATGCCGATCCGATTAATAATATTGATCCTAGTGGGATGACACCACTTACAGATTTTATTAATACGGTTAGAAGATTTTTGCCAGGCAACTATACTATGCCTTGGGTACTGGGTAGCTTTATCCACCGGGCTGTTTGTGCTGATATCCAAAGAAAAAATCGTGGAGTCATGTGTGATGTAGCATTACCATCAGTCAAAGGCGTAGCAGATGTTGTTTTAAATAATTTAGAAGTTTATGAAATAAAACCTCTCGGAGGTGTTATAGATCCTGAGGAACAGCTGCAAAGGTATACAAACGGTACAGGGTTAATTCGAGGTAAAACACCTATAAGAGGGTATGTCAAAGCGCCACCTCCAATTTTCTCAATGGATGTTGAATACTACACAACAGCTGAACCAGGTGTAATAAGATACATGCCAAGAATAAACGGAAATTTTGTGATGAGCACAGTTGTTGCAGGAGTTACTGCTTATGTGGCAGCAAATAGGGCAGCACTAAAAATAAGATTTGTAATAGGAGGTTTCGCATTTTGACGTTAGATTTAATTATATTAGATACCAGTGATTGTCCAAATTTAGCTGAAGTAAAAAATTGGAAAGGGTTTGTTGACATAAAGCCTTTAGTTTGTGGGTCAACACTTTTTAATTATTTTGATCAAGAAAGTGTTGATCTTCAAAATTATCAGAAAAAAAATCCAATAGAATACTCTGATAGGTTATGTAACGATCCAGACTTTGAAAACAAGGCTATAAAAATAATTGAAAGAAGGGATAGAATATTTAAAAAGGCAGAATCAAGTAACTTGATTAACAGATTTTATACTTACCCCTGTAGATATAAAGACTCTGAATTTGTTTACAGAAGTTTTAAACGCTATACAGCATTGCCATTTATGAGTATTGACGCTGTTAATTATATAAAAATAAACGAAAAAAATATTAAAAAAAGAATAAATCAGTTGAATGAATGGTTAAGTGAACTGAGCTACCAAAATAAAATTGAGATTGAAAATCAATATTCCTTATGGTTTTCAAATCTAGACTATTTTGAAATAGCAGAAATTCTTTGCTGTATCATAAAATCAAATTTGAATAGAGGTTTTGATATTAACTAGTTTACTGTTTTTCTAATTAGTACTGATGTCCTGTCCATCCGTCCAATCTATTGATACCAACGGTTTTGAGTGATTTTTAAAAGAAATCACTCAATCTCATCCCTGAAATTTTAAAAACCTCTACAAAATTCCTAAAAACAACCTGTTTTTATCACAAACCTTTTCTCGACCTATAAATTTTCAGTTTTTAAACAAGGCAAACTGTGGACATTCCGTCTTGTCCAAATATGCCTTGTGTCATCATAGTCGTCGCCTCAAAAATTATGAGGTGAAGGTTGGTAACAATAAAATAATCAGCAGTAATAATTCACTTTGCGTTACATTCAAAATTGCTTTTTGAACGAATGATTGCTATATTTAATTGGACATTATTTTAATTCAATAACAAGGGTCGCCAGCAATAAAATATAAAGGCATTTTAAATCATCATATACCGAGAAAGCCACCATGAAGCCAACTGATATTACCGATCCAGAATATTTTCACAAGGTGGTTGATTGTCAATATGCCTGTCCGTCGCATACCCCGGTTCCGGAATACATTCGGCTGATTGCCGCTGGGCGTTTTAATGATGCTTATATGATTAACTGGCAGTCGAATGTCTTTCCCGGTGTCTTGGGTCGGACTTGTGATCGGCCGTGTGAGCCGGCTTGTCGGCGTGGTCGGGTGGAAGAGGAGCCGGTGGCCATTTGTCGTTTAAAGCGGGTGGCGGCTGATAATAAAACCGACATTCGTGATCGTTTACCGGACATTCCAAAACAGAAAAACGGCAAGAAAATTGCCCTCATTGGTGCCGGGCCGGCGTCTTTAACGGTGGCCAGGGATTTAATGCCTTTGGGTTATGAAATTGATTTGTATGATGATCAGGCCAAAGGCGGCGGTTTTATGCGCAGCCAAATCCCTGCTTTTCGGCTACCGGAAACGGTGCTTGATGAAGAGGTTAATTATATTCTCGATATGGGTGTGGTGACGTTATTTAATCAACAAGTTACCAGCATGAAAGAAATCTTGGATAAAAAATACGATGCGGTGTTTGTCGGTACCGGCGCACCCCGGGGGCGGGATTTGCCTGATTTACCGGGACGCAGCGAGGGTGATGCCAATATCCATATCGGTATCAATTGGCTGGCTTCGGTTGCGTTTGAACACGTTAAGAAAATTGGTAAAAGGGTGTTGGTATTGGGTGGGGGTAACACCGCCATGGATTGTTGCCGAACCGCGATTCGTTTGGGTGGCGAAGATGTCAGGGTGGTGGTGAGAAGCCCGAAATCTGATATGAAGGCATCGCCCTGGGAAATCGAAGATGCCATGCATGAAGACATTCCGATGTTTGAAAACCACAATCCCAAGGCTTTTATCACTGAAAAGGGTCGGCTTGCGGGCATGTTATTTGAGTTGGTTGAGCCGGTGTTTGATGAACAGGGCAAGCGCAGCTTGGTGCCTACCGGTGAAGAAGTGATGATGCCCTGCGATGATGTGCTCATGGCCATTGGTCAATTGAATTCTTTTCCCTGGATTGAGCGAGATATTGGTATCACCTTTAATGATTGGGATATGCCGGAAGTGGATAAAACCACGTTTCAAACATCGTTGCCGCCGGTTTTTGTCGGCGGGGATGCGGCCTGGGGGCCTGAGAATGTCATCACCGCGGTGGCGCATGGGCATCAGGCAGCGATTTCGATTGATAAATACTGTCAGTCCGAGGATGTGCGGGTTCGACCGGCACCCGATTTCAATCTGGTGAGTCAGAAAATGGGTTTTCATGATTGGCTCTATGATGCCCATATTTCAGATGATGAACGTAATATTGTGCCTTTGGTGGATAAAAAACAGGCCATCGCTAATCGTTTGTTAGAGGTTGAGAAAGGTTTTGATTTTAGCCAGGGTTATGAAGAAGCCATGCGCTGTCTGAATTGTGATGTGCAAACGGTGTTTGACACCGATCGCTGTATCGAATGCGATGCCTGTGAGGATATTTGTCCGGTTGAATGTATCAACTTTATAGAAAATGATGAAGAAGATGTGTTGCGCAATAAGCTTAAAGTCAAAGCCACCAATCTTGACCAGGACTTGTATGTCTCCGAACCTTTAAAAACCAAGCGGGTGATGGTTAAGGATGAAAATGTCTGTTTGCATTGTGGTTTATGTGCCGAACGCTGTCCCACCGGCGCCTGGGATATGAAAAAGTTTTTACTCTTTGCAGCCCAGGCCGGACAGGACAGGAGCACAAAATGAATAACAATGCCATGAATAGCAATATCGATAAGATTTCGGCCACCAATGATTTTGTGATTCGATTCGCCAACGTCAATGGTTCGGGTTCAGCATCGGCCAATAATTTATTCAGTCAAGCCGTTTTTAGACTCGGCGTACCGGTTTCTTCGAAAAATATTTTTCCGTCTAATATTCAAGGCTTACCCACCTGGTTCGAAGTGAGGATTAATGAACAAGGCTATTTAGGACGCCGTGGCGGCTATGATTTTATTGTCGCCGATAATGGTCAAACCATGGCCAAAGACTATAATGAATTGTTACCGGGTGGTTATTTTTTCTATGATTCATCGAAGCGATTACCTCATTCATTTAGCCGACAGGATGTTGTTGAACTGGGTGTGCCTTTAACCGAAATCACCAATGCCCATTACACCAATCCACGCCATCGTCAAATATTTAAGAATATTATCTATGTGGGTGCTTTGGCTTATTTGTTGGATATGGATTTCAGTGTGTTTGAAGATTCAATCAACACCCTGTTTGCCAAAAAACCGAAACTCATTGAGCCTAACATTAAAGCCTTAAAATTGGGTTTTGATTATGCTGAACAAAACCATACCGATGTCTGTCAATTAAACATTCATCGCCGTAATCTCAATGGTGAGCAAATCCTGATGGAGGGTAATGCGGCAGCCGGCTTAGGCGCTGTTTTTGCCGGTGCCACTGTGGCCGGATGGTACCCAATTACACCTTCAACCTCCGTGATTGAAGCCTTTGAACAATACTGTAAAGCCTACCGTGTCGATCAGGCCACCGGCAAAAATAAGTTTGCCATTGTCCAGGCGGAAGATGAATTGGCTGCCATTGGCATCGTTATTGGCGCCAGTTGGAACGGTGCGAGGGCATTTACCGCCACTTCAGGGCCGGGCGTGTCTTTGATGAGCGAATTTTTAGGCCTGGCTTATTTTGCTGAAATTCCGGTGATGTTAATGGATATTCAGCGCACCGGACCCAGTACCGGCATGCCAACCAGAACCCAACAATCGGACATCATCTGTGCGGCTTATGCCTCGCATGGAGACACCAAGAATGTCTTGCTGTTTCCATCCAACCCCAAAGAATGTTTTGAGATGACGGTGACCGGTTTTGATTTAGCGGAGCGATTACAAACCCCGATTATATTGATGAGTGATTTAGACTTGGGTATGAATGTGCATCAATGTGACCCCATCCAGTGGGATGACAGCCGTGTTTATGACCGTGGTAAAGTACTC
>QQUO01000284.1 GCA_008501575.1 Pseudomonadota bacterium | reverse complement strand
CTTAATAAATCTTCCGCCGCTTGTTCTGTGCCCCCTTGATCTATTAAAGATTTGACGGCCATTAAATTTTCACGGCCCTGTAAATCAAGTTGTTGCAGTTGAATGCGGGCGGCAATAATGTTCGCTTGGGGTTGTTTCCGCTGTTCATCGGTCAATTCATCAAGTAATTGTTGGGCCTGGTTAACATCGCCCAACAATAAATGTACTTCCATCATTTGCCAGATGGCCTGCTCTTTTGGCAACGTTTGTAAGTGAGCCAGAGCCGCTTCATAGTTCTGATCGGCGATAAAAGCACTGACTTGATCATCAGCAACATCAATCGGTGCCTGGTCTTGTGCCTCTGCCGCGTCTAAATGAGGCAACAGCCATTGCTCCAATTCACCCGCGGGTTTTAAACCGGTAAAACTGTCCACAATTTCACCATTTTTAATCAACACCACAGTGGGCAGACTCTGGATACCCACTTGCATCGCCAATTCTTGTTCCTGGTCGGTATTTACTTTAGCCAGAACAAAATCATTGGGGTACTTCTCTGCCAGTTGTTGCAATAAGGGCATTAAATTTTTACAAGGCTGACACCAATCGGCCCAGAAATCCACCAACACCGGCTTTTGTTTGGACTGTTCGATGACATCATTGACAAAGCCTTCTGCTGTGACATCAATGATGTTGTTATTTATTTGTTCCATGCTTGTAACCTTTAGTAATAGGGATTTTCCCCGGAGGCATGATCAGTGGCATCCACCACCTGATTAATTTCCGGAAATTGTGCCGTGATTTGGGTTTCCATGCCTTGCGATAATGTCTGTTTGGCCATACCGCAACCGTGGCAACCGCCGCCAAATTCAATCACGGCTTTATCCTCCTCGACCGCCACTAAACGGGCATGCCCACCATGAGATGCCAACATGGGATTTATCTGGGCGTCAATAAAGTAAGCCACACGATCAAAAATTGGAGCGTCATCTGCGGGGGTGTCACCTTTGATATTGGGTGCTTTAATATTGAGCTGACCACTGGCACCTTGAATATCATAATCAATTTCGGCATCTGCAAAATAGCTCAAATCATCATGAGCCACATAGAGGTTAAAGTCACCCAGACTTTGCTCGTCATAGCCCACTTGCACCTCTTGTTTTTCACAAAAACTTAGATGACAGTCGGCCGCCGGGGTACCGGGATTTTGTACCGTTGCTTTTAAATGTAAATTACTGACGTCTTGTTCTTTGATGACACCGCCCAAGAATTCGATGGCGGCTTCACTGACTTTAATCATTGTATTTTCTCGTATAAAAAAGGTAACGATTCATCCAAACGGTAATCTATGCCCGAATGGGTGCCGTTGAACTCTTCATAAATGTGTGTGATTTTATGTTTTTCAAGTTTTTGTGCCAATGCCCGCATGCCATAATGAATATAAAATTGATCGCGATAACCACAATCCATGTACAAGCCATTTAATGCCGATAAGGCCTTTACGGCATCATCCACACAATGTAGCGGATCATGTTTTAACCAATGTGACCACGCCTGCTCATCCAATTCACAGGTGTGCAAATCAAAAGGCAAACGGATTCCGTCCATTTGCGGATCATAGGTGGCAGCCAAACAAATATGCATGAGTGCCATAATATGAGAACCCATTATTTTCTTAGACCGCCAAAATCGTTTCACAAATTTTTGGATGTCACCGTTAAATTCAGCCAGCACATCAGCCACCACCGGAAAATCGCGGCGATATAACAAGTCAAACCCGGCATCACCGGAATGATTGGCAATGGCTCCCCAAAACCCCGGGAAATCCATGGCAAATCGAATGGCGGCAAAGCCACCTGAAGATTTACCCAATACCGCACGGTGTTGGGCACCGGATTTTACCGCTAACCGGGACTCAACAAAAGGAATTAATTCCTGATGTACATGGCTGGCATATAAACCCACGCCTGCAGAATCAAGATACTGGTTACCACCCAAAGAGGTGAAGCAGTCGGGAAAAACCATAATAACCGGCCCAATCTTTTGCTGGCCGATTAATCGATCTAAACGTTCCGGAATAGATTCACCAAAATTTCGCCATCCGGTGACACCCAAACCACTGTTGCTGTAAGCCGCTAAATAAAACATCACCGGATAGGATTGTGATGAATCATACGAAGGCGGCAAATAGACTGTCAGAGTTCGTTGATGTGGATCGCCCAATGCATTGCCCTTGAGCAAAGCCGAATGAACAGGAAAACTTGTTATCTGGCCTTTGGGGTGGCTGATTTTGTGATTAAAAACTGACATGTGGCTAATAATCGTTAAAAGGGTCTATTCTAACCGATTACGTGTCACACTCAAACCGGATAGCCGGTAATCACAAGGACTGCCATAGCCGTTCAAATTCATCCGGTATCGGTGCCACAAAGTGATGGTCTTCAAAAGAAATTTGCCAGGCATGTAGATACACGGCTCGGTTTAAATCCGGGCGATGACTGGCGCCATATTGAACATCGCCAATAATGGGGCAATTAAGAAAAGCGGCATGGGCTCTGATTTGATGGGTTCTTCCCGTGACTGGGGCACATTCAACACGACTATACCCCGCCCTGACCGCTTGTGGTTTAAAATGGGTTTCAGCCACTTTGCCCGAATCCGCAATCACCGCAGTTTTAATGCCATTAATGCGCTGTTCTGCTAATTTTTGTTGCACCGTTACAGTCTCTGATAACACACCTTGTAACAATGCCACATAGGTTTTACTAACGGCCCTGGCTTTTAAAAATGCCTGAAAATTTAATAAGGCTTGTCTATTTTTGGCCAACACCAAGCAGCCACTGGTAACCACATCTAATCGGTGAGCCAACAGCAGGTGTCGATAATCAGCGTGCTGTTGTAGAATCTCAATCACCCCAACGGCATGACCGGTTCCGGTGTGGACCGGCAATCCCGCCGGTTTATTTATGACCAAATAATTGTCATCTTCGGCAATAACCGCTGCCAACAGACGATCCATACTTTCAGGCGCGATAACCGGTTGCGCCCTGGTTTCTTCAAAATACATAAAAGGCGGTACCCTAACCTGATCATTTTTTTGAAGTTTGGTGGCCGGTTGGCATCGTTTACCATTAACACGAACTTGTCCTTTGCGAATTAATTTATACAACTGTCCTGTGGATATTTGCTTACGCTGTTTACGTAAAAAATTGTCCAGCCGTTGACCATCAGAATGCTCATCCACTGTAAAAATTGGTTTATTCACGCTGTTTATTCCATATTGAGTGGGCTTATTTAAAAAAAATGCGTAATATCATCTGTTTAATGTTAAAATCCGGCCAATTCGATGATACATGCCAAATCGAATAGCTAAATGGTGTCAGCAGATACTGACACAACAAACGACAATTTTAACATGCTCGGTTCCACGGATTTACAGTAAAGGAACAACTAATCATTGGAATGATTAAGGGCTAAACTGAATGGAACGACAACCAGCTCAGTCTTAATTTAATAAAGCAGGTGATATTCATCTGTTTAAAATAGAATAACAACGAACAGCGATCATTACAACGCGAGTAAATAGTACAACATCAGCAGCCAATGCACTTAAAAGACTTGTGCTCAACACTGCCCTATTTGCACCTTCGTATTATAAGCACAATCAGATCTGTACCAAAGCCATGACTGTGCACACGACAATTAAGCCAGTTTGAGCAGCGCATCGTTCCTGAACCAAAGGAACTAAGATGAAAAGAATGCTAATTAATGCAACCCATGCCGATGAAATTCGGGTGGCGATTGCAGATGGACAAAAACTCTATGATTTAGATATTGACTCTGCCGGTCACTATCGTAAAAAAGGCAATATCTACAAGGCAAAAATCACCCGAATAGAACCCTCTTTAGAAGCCTGCTTCGTTAACTACGGCTCTGAACGGCATGGCTTTCTTCCTTATAAAGAAATCAGCCCGGTGTATTGCAAACAATCACCCAAAGGTCAGGCCAGACTCCCCATTAACAAAGCTTTAAATGAAGGCGATGAAATCATTGTTCAGGTTAATAAAGAAGAACGTGGCAACAAAGGCGCTGCTTTAAGCACTTACATTTCCTTAGCGGGGCGCTATTTGGTTTATATGCCCAACAATTCTCGGGCTGGGGGTATTTCCAGACAAATTCGGGGCGAAGAACGCAGTCAACTGCAACAAATTCTTGATCGCCTTGAAATACCGGACGATGATGGCATTATTGTCCGCACTGCCGGTTTGGGGCGGACTTTTGAAGAGCTTCAATGGGACTTTAATTACCTGCAACAAGTTTGGGAAGCCATTCAAAAAACTGCCGAGCAAAAGCGCGCACCATTTTTCATTTATCAAGAAAGTGATTTGTTTATCCGGGCTCTGCGAGATTATCTGCAACCCAGTATCGGCGAAATCTTGATCGATGATCGGGCTTCTTATGAAAAAGCCCGTGAGTTTATGCAGCAAGTGATGCCGCACAATTTGAAAAAACTGTCTTACTATAACGACACCACACCGTTATTCTCCCGCTATCAAATTGAACGTCAGATTCAGTCCGCTTTCGAACGTGAAGTTAAGCTGCCATCAGGTGGATCATTGGTGATTGACCACACCGAAGCTTTATTAAGTATCGATATTAACTCAGCCAAAGCAACTAAAGGCGCTGATGTTGAAACCACTGCATTAAACACAAACCTGGAAGCCGCTGATGAAATTGCCCGACAATTGCGCATCCGCGATTTAGGTGGTTTGGTGGTGATCGATTTTATTGATATGCGCCAGCATAAAAACCAGCGTCAAGTTGAAAATCGCTTACGTGATGCCGTTGCCATTGATCGGGCCCGGGTACAAATTGGCCGAATTTCAAAATTCGGTTTATTGGAAATGTCGCGACAACGTTTACGGTCCTCAATTGCCGATTCAAGCCAAATCACCTGCCCAACCTGTGCCGGCTACGGCACCATTCGTAGCATGGAATCACTAATCATTTCCATTATTCGCCTCACTGAAGAGGAAATGATTAAACCGAAAACAGGGCGGGTCATCATTCAGGTACCGGTTGAAATCAGCAATAAATTACTCAATGAAAAGCGTGATGATTTAACAGATTTAGAACAGCGCCACCATGTACAGCTGAACGTAATATCGAATGAGAACTTACAGTCACCTAACTTCCATGTTCAGCGTTTAAATGTCAGTGAATCAAACATTGATATTGACCAAATTAGATTGGTTGAACCAGAAGACTGTCAAAAACCCATGGATTTGGATCCACCGACACCTCAAAAGGAACAAGCGGCTTTACAAATGGTAAAACCGGATAAGCAAGCACCAAAACGGTCCATTGCTCTGTTGGTGTCATCTTGGTTTAAATCTTTGTTTGCCGGTTCTGACCACAATAAAAAACGCTCAAACAAAAAACCCCGCCAGCAGAAAACGACCCACAGTCAAAACCGCCAGGCATCTCAACAGAAGCGGCCAAACCAACGACAGGCAAACCAAAGACAAGCCAACCAAAAACAGACAAATCACAAGCAAGTGAATCAGAAACAGGCAAACCAGAAGCAAGTGAGCCAAAAGCAGCCTAACCAGAAGCAAGCGAGCCAAAAACAGCCTAACCAGAAGCTGCCTAACCAGAAACAAGCGAGCCAAAAGCAGCCTAACCAGAAGCAAGCGGGCCAAAAGCAGCATAACCAAAAACAGGCAAATCAGAAGCAAGCGAGCCAAAAGCAAGCGAATCAGAAATCGTCTAATCAGAAGCAGCCGAATAAGAAACAGCCCCGTCAAAAGCAGGCAAATCAGAATAATACGAACCAAAAGCAAGCAAATAAAA
>QQUO01000100.1 GCA_008501575.1 Pseudomonadota bacterium | reverse complement strand
TAATTGAAAAGGAAACACTTCGCGGCGGGCTTCGGACTCTCGTTTAACACAGGTGGCCAGGCCGTCCACATGACCACTGACCAGATGACCACCCAAAGGCGTTTGTAAGGTCAGGGCCGGTTCAATATTGACCGCAGTGCCCGGTTGCCAGGCCTTAACCGATGTTTTACGCACGGTTTCCATGGAGACATCCACCGCCACCACATCGTCGCGACGTGCCACCACGGTTAAACAGACCCCGTCCATGGCAATGGAATCACCGATTTGAATGCGGTCATAATCGGCCAATCCGGTTTTAATGTGAAACCGCAGGTCGCCCTGGTTTTGGTTGTTGTGTTCGATGATTTCACCGATGCTTTGTATAATTCCGGTAAACATATTATTTTAAGGACGCACGAAGGCGCCAATCTTGGCCAAAAGCCTGCATTGAGATGGTGTGGATATGGAGTCTGTCGGCCATTTTATCAATATGAAAATCCAATAAAGGTCGGCCTGAAGAACCCATCAGCACCGGCGCGGTATAAATCACCAATTCATCCACCAGTTTAGCTTCGACAAAAGCCCCGGCTAAAGTCGCCCCGGCTTCCACCAGCACCTCATTGATGCCCTGTTCGGCCAGATAATGTAACACCGTGGCTAAGTCCACACGTTGATTTAATCCGGGCATCGGCTTAACGTCACAACCGATCTCACGAAAGGCGCTTTTTTGTTCCTCTGAAGCCTGTGCGCACACCAGTAACACCGGTTGCTGCTGCAAAATTGTGGCATTTAGGGGTGTTCGTAATTGGCTGTCAATAATAACCCGCAAAGGTTGTTGTTCGCTGAAAAATTGTGGTTTGTTGTGATCTTTTTCCGGTAATGCCTCGGGACGCACCGTTAAGCGACAATCATCTTGAATCACCGTTTCCACGCCGGTGATAATGGCTCCGCTGCGGGCCCGCCAGTATTGCACATCGCGCCTGGCCGCTTCACCGGTAATCCAATAACTTTCACCACTGGCCATGGCTGTGCGGCCATCTAGCGATTGGGCCAATTTGCAGCGCACCAAAGGCAATTTTTCGCGCATGCGTTTAAAAAATCCGGCATTCAGGTCAGCGCCTAATTCGGCTAACACACCGGTGGTCACGTCAATGCCGGCATCTTTCAGCTGCTGTAAACCCTGACCGCCGACCAAAGCATTGGGATCGGTATTGGCCACCACCACCCGTGCCACCCCGGCAGCGATTAAGGCCTGACTGCACGGCGGTGTTTTGCCGTGGTGACAACAGGGTTCTAAAGTGACATAAGCGGTGCTGCCACGGGCCTGTTCCCCGGCTTCATTGATGGCATGGACTTCGGCATGGGCTTCACCGGGACGCAGATGGAAGCCTTCACCGATGATTGTATCGTCTTTCACCAGCACACAACCGACCCGCGGATTTTCGCCGGTTGTGAATAAGCCCTGTTCGGCCAACTCAAAGGCTTTTTCCATGTATTTTAAATCTTCGCGCTTGTGATTCATGGCGTGCTTTACGATAATGAGCTGACTTGGCCGAAAGGCCGTTATTTTAACAGGAATTGGATTAAAGACCATGAATCCCACGCTTTATCGACCGATTATTGCCAACGCTTTGGCTGAAGACATTCACCATCAGGACATCACCGGTGAAGGCATCTTTACTCAACAGGATCAATGCCATGCGCAATTAATCGCGAAAGAAAATGGTATCGCTGCCGGTTTGGCGGCCTTTAAGGAAACCTTTTTACTGCATGATTCGCGTATTCAGGTCGAATTAAAAATGAATGACGGGGATCAGGTGACGGTTAAAGAAGTGGTGGCGGCGATTTCCGGGCCCACGCAATCGGTATTGGCCGCAGAACGGGTGGCCTTGAATTTACTTCAACGCATGAGCGGCATTGCCAGCTTAACCCGGCAATTTGTGGATTTATGTGCCGGGCAAAGTCGTGTTTTAGACACCCGTAAAACCGCGCCGAATTTACGCGTCTTGGATAAATGGGCGGTGCGCTTGGGTGGCGGTATGAACCATCGCATGGGTTTATACGACATGGCCATGCTCAAAGAAAATCACATCAAAGCCGCCGGCGGTATTGCAGCGGCGGTGAAAAAACTCCGTGATTTTCACAATGATGCCGTTCTGATTGAAGTCGAAGTCACCAACTTAGACGAACTCAAACAAGCCCTGGCCTGTGATGTTTATCGCATTATGCTCGATAATATGTCCAATGACATGATGCGCGAAGCGGTGGCCCTCAGCGGCGGCAAAACACCCTTAGAAGCCTCGGGCAATGTGAATTTAGACACAGTCGCCGGGATTGCCGCCACCGGTGTGGATTTTATCTCGGTGGGCGCCCTCACCCACTCGGTCAAAGCCCTCGATTTCAGCTTGTTGGTGGTCTGAAAATGTCAGTCCATCAAACACACTTAGCGCAACTGCGTATCTGTCTGGCGCAAATTAACACCACCGCCGGTGATATCAGTGGCAACAAACAGCGCATTGTCAGCGCCATTGAACAAGCACAAAAAGACCGCGCCGACCTGGTTGTCTTTCCGGAATTAACCCTCTGTGGCTACGGTTGTGGCGATTGGCTGTTACATGATTATTTTATTGACGCTTGCCTCAGCACACTCAATGAAATTGTACCCAAATGTACGGATCTTGTGGCCGTTATCGGCCTGCCACGCACAGCACCGGTAGGCACCGATGGCCAGCCACGCTGTTATAACAGTGCCGCGGTTATTCAGTATGGCAAATTAGTGGGTTTTTATGATAAACAAGCCCTGCCCAATTACCTAATATTCGATGAAGTACGGCATTTTGCCGCCGGGCAAGGTGATGGTGTATTTTCACTCACCATTAACAACAAAGACATCGCCATCGGTGTCAGTATTTGTGAAGACCTGTGGCATGAAGCACAAGCGGTTAAGCAACAAGCCGGCAACGGTGCTGATTTACTGATTAATTTAGGCGCTTCGCCCTATGCCCTGGGCAAACCCGAACGTCGCCATCAGCAATTTGCACAAACGGCCAGGGAACTGAATAAACCGCTGGTTTATGTCAATGCCATTGGCGGTCAGGATGATTTGGTGTTTGACGGTCACAGCGGTCTGGTACATGGTGACAACAGTGAACAATTACCGGGTTTTCAGGAAGCCATCCAAAGCCATACATTAAATCAACTGGCAGGCCGAAGTGTTGACAAAAATCCGTTGGCGGATTTATATGCCGCCCTGCGGTTGTCACTCAAAGATTATATTCATAAAAACGGCTTTAGTCAGGTTATCTTGGGTTTATCCGGCGGCATTGATTCGGCATTGGTGGCCACTTTAGCGGCCGATGCTTTGGGCGCGGATAAAGTCCATGCCCTGCTCTTACCGTCAAAATATTCTTCGGATCATTCTGTAAATGATGCCCAGGCACTGGCCAAAAATCTCGGTATTCAAGCAGAGATAGTGCCAATAAAAACAGCCCATGAAGTCTTTGAAAAACAGTTAACACCACACTTTAAAAACTACCACCGCGGTCTGACCGATGAAAACCTGCAGGCCAGAATCCGCGGCCTGTTGTTGATGGCTTTTTCCAATAACCACAATAAACTGGTGCTCGCCACCAGTAATAAAAGTGAATCCGCAGTCGGTTACAGCACCTTATACGGTGATATGGTTGGTGGCTTTGCGCCGATTATTGATGTCTATAAAACCGAAGTGTATGCCCTGTGCCGTTATCGCAATCAGCAAAGCCCTGTGATCCCGGAAAATATTATCAGCAAACCACCCTCGGCGGAACTGCGACCGGATCAAAAAGACAGCGACAGCCTACCTGATTACGATGTCCTCGATGCCATCTTAAACGCCTACATCGAACAACGACAATCGCCGCAAGCCATTGCCGCCGTTTTAGAAATCGATCAAGCCGTGGTTATAGACGTTATTAACAAGGTCAATCGGGCTGAATACAAACGCCGTCAAGGCGCCATCGGTCCATCGGTGAGCGCCATGAAGCTCGGTGCTGATCGCAGAATGCCCCTGACTTTTAACTATAATCAATCCCAGTCATGAATAACACCCAAGCCATCACCTGGGTTTACGGGCTCACTGCCGATCCGATTCATCGTGGCCATGAACAGGTCATTAAAAACACCCTTGACAAAGCCCGGGAGCTGGATCTGAAAACCGCCGGCATTATCCTGGTGCCCACCTATCAGCCGAACTTAATCGCCGATAAAACCGCGCCCACAGCCTCGTTCGAACAGCGCTTAGCCATGTGCCAACTGGTGGCCAAGGATTTAAGCAAAGAATTGAGCAAAGACATCACTGTCAGCGACATTGAGCAAAGAATCCACAACGAGCAACCCAGCTACACTTATTACACCCTGGATGCCTTAGCCAAAGACCACGATAATCTCATCCTGATTATCAGCAGCGACCACGCCCACGGCCACGCCCCGAAATTCCGGCAATGGCACCGCTGGGATGAATTGATTAACCGCTTCGGCCTGATAATCCACGAACGCCCCGGCTATCCAATCAACGATTGCTTCGTCAGCCACCTCAAAGAACATAATCCCAACGTATACACCGTCAAAAACCAACCCGGTATCGATATTTCATCATCTCGTTTAAGGCAGACTTATGCTTATGGTGCAGAACCGAAAGATAAACAATTAAATACACTGGTGGCTGACTACATCCGAGAGGTTGGCTTATATCAATAATTAATTAAAACTCCCCACATCCGCGACTTCCTCGTGCCCCGACACGGGGATCCAGTTTGCGTAAGCAAACAAAAGTGACGAACGTCATCTTCGGGCACCGACCCGAGGACCTCTTAACGAGACACATACCTTAAAAACTAAATCAATCTCGGATATCAATCCAAGTTTTTCCTAAGAGATTAAATGTCATCACCCAACATATACCGACGCAAAAGCCGCTCACTACGCATTACATAAACGATATACACTTTCTCACCTTGAACGCGATAAAAAATACGACAAGGTTTAACGACAACCTCTCGATAACGGGTGTTTGTTGTGAATTCAGCCGGTTTTTTACCGGAATCAGGGGATTGGGCCAAGCGCTTGACCTTGGAAAATACTTTTTGAACTAAATGTTGTGCTGCAGTGGGTTTATCAAGTGCAATATACTCAGCGATTTCATCTAAGTCGATTAAAGCCGGCTCCGTCCAAACTATTTGAGCCATTTCGCCATTTTTTTAGACGCTTGACTATGTGAATACGTGTGTCCTTCTTCAATGGCCGCTTCACCACGGGCAATGCCTTCTAAAATAGCCATGCGATTTTGTAGCATGTCATAGTGTTCGACATCAACAAGATACGCAGACGGCCGACCATGCTCTGTTATCAGTATAGGTTCTTTAGATTCACGCAAGTCGGTCAATATTTTTGTGGCCTGGCGCTTCAATGTTGTGACAAGTTCTATTTTCATAAAGTGATACTATACTATCACTTTCATGAATGCAAGCATCCCTTGATTATTATCCATGGATTAATGAATAAGGATGAACTAAGCAAAATCACCCCTCCTCCCGCACAACCATAAAATAATAATCTTTAATCAATGCTTCAATCTGAGGCAGGTATTCTTTTTTAAAGGCATGCAGATAATAATCCTAGTACCAGCGATCATCTTTCCAATGATAAATGCCATCGGCATTGTCGCTTATTGTTTTTTGAAATATTGTATTTCAATCATTATTGTTTGAAGTAGCATTTCTCATAAAATCAAACAAAACAACCCCTGTCAAGTGGCGATCGAGATAGTGTTCCCTTCAAAACCTACCCTCTACCTTAACGGCCCTTCTGTTGGCGAG
>QQUO01000342.1 GCA_008501575.1 Pseudomonadota bacterium | reverse complement strand
ATTTTTTAGCAATATTGTCACAGATGGAAATGTAACTACCATATTCATGAATAATGGTTATGGCCTATATTTTACCAATAATACCATGATACTTAATAACGCTGAAAATGAATCAGGTAGCGGTATTCATTTATCGGTCAACGGTACATCACAAGCGTTGGTGGCGAACAACGTACTTAAAGATAATCTCACTTTTAATATATACCTTGGAGGCAATGGCAATATATATTTGAAAAATAACGACTTGGGTTCATTAGGTGGTCCTAACAATCCGCTTGAGAATGTTGGGAATATTAATTTGCCTCCACGGTTTGAATCTGGATTATTTAATTTCTTTCCATCGGCCATTTCTCCCTTGGTTAATGCCGGTGTTAAGCCCTGCAGTATTTGTCCTTTCCCGGTCCCATTTGATGAGAGCTGGGGGTTAGGAGCAACTGATTTAATGGGTTACGTACGTAACCAAAATGGCGGCGTTGATATCGGTGCCATTGAATCCATCCATGTTCCGGATTTGATTTTCTGGGGCATCTTTGAATGATCTGAGAAAAGTATTATTTTACGATTCTTTAATATAACTTCATCACTCTAATCTGTGGTGATGGTGCTTCATATATTTTAAGTTTAGCCACTATCACCCCAAAATAATTGACCTTATTCTATCGACGCTTTTTTTAATTTTGATTTGTTGTGTTGTTTTGGCCGACTCATGCATTTAAAGGGTAATAGCAACAGGAAAACAGGAGTCAAAAATGAACCATTTAAAAACAGCTTTAGTGGTTTTATTACTGCAATTCAGCGTTTCTCTGCATGCCGCAGAATTTTGTGTCACAACGGCAACGGAACTATACAATGCTTTAACAGTGGCTGAAAGCAACGCGTCGCATGACATCATTAAAATTGCTGAAGGCAGCTACGTAACCAATGGAGTTCCTTTTAATTACGATGAAAACCTGGGTTGGGATTTAGATATAAGTGGAGGTTGGACTGATCATTCTGGAAACCCCTGTGGTCAACAGTTGGGCAATAACCCTTATGGAACTATATTAGACGGGAACAGTAATAGCGGTGTTTTGCTCATTGGCCTATCTGGCGATACTAATTTACGGGTAGCAAACCTTTACTTCACTAACGGTTATGACGCAGCGTCTATAGGTGCAGGTTTGTATATTTATCATGGCAGTAATCCGATCATGGGTACGATTGTTATTGAGAACAATATTTTTATTAACAATGAAACTGAGTATGCCAGTGCCTTGTATTCGTATGGTGGTGATAAGACAATTGTCAGGAATAATTTATTTTTTGCCAATCATGCCCTTGAAGCAAATTCTGTAATGATCTTTCAAAGGGGTGGTTATGGTGTGTATTTTACCAACAATACTGTGGCATTCAATACCGCAGCAATAAGTTTAACATTAAAAGCTGGTGCCTTTATATCGGTAAATAGTCCATCTCAGGGGCTCGTAGCCAATAATGTGTTTTGGGGAAATGGCCATGAAGATTTAGCTCTTTTTGGAAGTGGTGATATTTATTTGAAAAACAATAATTTGGGCACCATGGCGGAGGGTTCCAATTACAATACACCGCTTGAAAGTCGTGATAACTTCTCATTACCACCTCGATTCGATGCTGGATCGTTAAATTTTACCCCGTCGGCCATTTCTCCTTTGGTGAACGCCGGTGTTAAACCATGTTTTTTTTGCCCTATACCCATTCCATTTGATGAATCCTGGTCTTTAGGAGCCACTGATTTGGCAGGAAACTTACGCACCCAAAGCAGTAAAGTCGATATTGGTGCCTTTGAGTCCAGCCATGATCGGGATTTGATTTTCTGGGGTATTTTTGAATGATTGTTTGGTGTCTGACAATAACCCAGTTATGGCTTGTGATCACAAGTCGCCAGTCCATCTTGGTGGTGCTCACTCACCATTTGGGTGTAGGGGCTTGATTGACCAAAAGTGGTAACCAGTTTATCAATAAGAAGTGGATAGTGTTGTAAGGCTTGCTGACATTGACGCAATCCAATTTGGCTGATTAAACTGTTGTCGGTACTCAACAGGGTAATCAGGTGATCTTCACCCAAGGCTGTGTGCATAATGGGCAGATAGCTGCTTAACATCTTGGCCGCTTCAGTAAACCTGCTGTTGTTATTATATAATTCGGTTAAGTTATACACCAATATTAATGTATTGGGATTAGATAGCCCGAGTTTTTCGGTGGCCATCTTCAGGGTTTCTAACATTAACTGCTCACCCTCATCAGTGCGATTTAAAGAAACATAGGTATTGGCCAGATTCACGTCCATTGAGACTAAAGTAGTATCATCGAGCCCCTTGAAGTCACGGCTTATCTCATGTATCTGCAATTGGTATTTTAAGGCTTCCTCTAATTTACCTTGCTCTTGTAAATTGGCACTAAGGTTAAGCATGGCACTTAAACCACGTTTAGATTTGAGCCCAAATAATTCTTCAGCGGTTTTTAAAGCATGGCGATGTTCAACTTCGGCTTCTGCCAATCGCCCTAAGCGGCTCAATATAACACCTTTTTGTACGTGAACTGCTAATATATTGGAGGCTTTTCGATGGGGGTATTGAGACAGCCATTGCATGGTCTTTTGGTTGACTTCGAGCGCTAAGTCGAATTTAGATTGTGTTAAATAAAGCTCAGATAAGGCTTTTAAAGCCAAGTGGGGGTAATTGTTTAGACTGGTTTGTGGATCAACAAGTGATTCAGTTAAGGGTACAAGTATGGCCTCCGCTTCTTTGAAATGTCTCATATCAGTGAGTACATCTCCCATATCTATTTCTATTAATTGATGGATATTTGCCAAATGCTCATGAGATTCAGTGTCTTGGCGTAATTGGCTCAGAAGTTCAAGGCTTTTGTCTAATTCACCTGTACGGTGATAAATCATGGCCATTCTTGATTGTATCAATAATGATTTTTTCAAATATTTTTCAGGATGTTGGTGGTAGTAGTTAGTCGCTAATAGCAGTTCAGTTAAGGCTTTATCATTAATTCCTAACTGATAATAAGAATTACCAATGGCTTCGCTGAGTATCGCCAAGGTCTCCGGATTCTCTTTAAAATCTTGGTTCTTTTTAATGACGGCTTGATCCAAGAGGTCAGCAACCCGTACATCACGGCCTTTGCCCAAATTAAATGAAGAGCCCAGAATGTTAGTTAAAAACTGGCTCACCGCGTGGGCTTTTTGTGATTCTATTTCGGCGGATTTTCTGGCCTTATTGGCATGAAAAAACCCAATTGTCGCCAATAAAACACCCAAAAGTAATGAGATGAATACCGTTTGGATTAATTGCTTTTTCTTTTTAGTAACCGGTTCATTGCGTATCGCCAAAAAAGCATTTTTGGCGGCCTGAGCCGTCGGGCGTTTATCGGGATCTGGCTCAATTAATTGATAGATCAGCGATTGTAATGATTTGGGTAAATCTTGTCTTAATGCCGGTAAAGACTGATAATTCTTTGATTGATGGGCTGCCACCACTTCATCGTAGGTTTTGGCTTTTATGGGGTACTGTCCGGTGGCCAGTTTGAATAATAAACAACCCAAAGCATACATGTCGGTTGCTTGTGATTTATGTTGTTTTTGAAACAGCTCCGGTGCCATTAACATGGGTGAGCCAATTGAACGGTTGCCGGGCTCTTTATTGTCTTGATCAGAACCTGCACCAAAATCCATCAATGTGATTTTTCCGGAAGCTTCTTGCATTACATTGGCCGGTTTGACATCACCATGAACCAAGCCGGCTTCATGAACAGCAGCCAGGGCATCAGATAAAGCCATGCCGATATCAATCAGACGGTCTAATTCGAAGTGCTTAATATGATTTAATTCGGTCCCCGGTAAATAATCAGCCCAAAAGCCAACGCGCTGATTATGAGTGGCGGCACCGTGGATGGCCAGGACATGGCGATTCCGGACCCGGGCAATGTGTTGCGCTTCTTCGGTAAACAAGTGGCTGTTAATAAAAGAAGTGCGCTCGGTTTTTAGCAGTTTAAGGGCGACTTTACGGTTTAAAACACCATCATAAGCTAAATAGACCTCGCCATAACTGCCTTCACCCAGTAAAGATTCGACCGATAAGTGACCCCATTCAAATAAGGCCTGGGTTTCGTTTTCCTGATCGGTTACATCATCACCTTCATGGTATGTGGCTTGAATTTTCTGTAAAGCGATGAGTTTGGCATATAACGGCGAGTTTTTCTGGTCTTCCACCAAAGACCAATCAACATCATGGCCATCGGCTATTTGAGCGATGATTTCTTGCCATGTTTGTTGCGATTCGTTCATGACATGTGTTGTGTCAATTTATAAATGGCGCGCGTGACAACCATTCGCGCATGGTTGGCAGAAGAGCAGGACAGGGCTGCAGATATTTCGGGATAACTATAACCGAATTCAATGCGTAAAATAACGGCTTCTTTGGCGTTGTCAGGAAGACTCATGAGGGCCTGCTCATAGTTTTCGACCGCCTCCATTCCGATAGCTTGTTCTAAGGCGTTGGCGGTATTGGGGTCGACGGGTTCAGTGTCGGGTAATTGTGTTTTGTCTTTTTTGCTTTTGAAGCGCCTGATTTCCATGCGAATATTATTCAGTAAACATGTCCTTAAATAAGCCACAAACGCACCTTCACGGTGGGGTTGAAATGAATCGATTTTATTCATGGCGCTGAGCAGCGTGTTTTGCACCATATCGGCTGTTTCAGACAGGTCTCTAACGTAGGGTGGTAAACGACCATGCGCCCATTTTTGGAGCATCGGCAAATACAATTTAAACAAATAATCTCTGGCTTCAAGATCACCTGCTCTAACTTTGGCTAAAAGGGTCGCTGTAGATTCTAAGTTTTGCGCCATGTTGTTTACGCCGAATGGGTTTAATAATTATAGCAAAAATAAAATGGAAATTCTGTGACCTGTGTAAATTATTGAACTGGCAGTCATTAAATAGCCGACAACATGATAAATTTTCTTGAAAAAATGAGGAACAACAAAGTCATCGTCGAATACATCACTATCTATCTGTGCTTAGGGCCAGTCACAATGATGTAACATGTTCTGATGGTGTTGTTTAAGCACATATGAGGCAGAGATTGGTTCTTTATATCTCCGCCTCTGTATAAATTAATGCAATTAAAATATTAAACGCAAGCCGGCGGTGATGCTGCGGCCGGGGCGTGGGGCACTGTCCTTAATAAAAGAGGCATGATCACGGATGTCTTCATCCAATAAATTATTGACTTTGATAAACCACAACCATTCATTGTTGGCAGTTATTTGCAAACGGTTGAGGTTAAAATCGACTTGCGTATAGGCATCCGTTGGTAATTCACCGAAGGCCAGATTGTCTTGCTTATTAACGCGGATGGTTTTTAATTGGGCTGACCAGGCACCGCGCCACCAGTCTGTAGATACACCGAAACGATTGGCCGGAATTCGTGGCACATAGTCACCGCTGTTGAGCTTGGCGGTGGTGGCATCGGTAAACAGTTTGATTTTCCACTGATTATTAAAAGCATCATCAAAGCTATAAGCCACATCGGCTTCGAAGCCCTTAAAAGTGGTGTTTTGTTGCTTGTATTGATAAATCGGCCAGTCATCAATCATGTGTCCGGTGTAAGCCAAAAAGATAAAGTCATCCATTTGATTGTAAAAAAGATTAACATTGGCAGCCCATTGCTGATACCGATACTTTAAGCCAATATCAAAATTATTGCTGACTTCAGCTTGCAGATTGGGGTTGCCAAACTCAAAAGAACCGGTGGCTAAATGCGGGATTAATTCGTCAATATCCGATTGATTGGAATACAGTTACTC
>QQUO01000128.1 GCA_008501575.1 Pseudomonadota bacterium | reverse complement strand
GGTCACCCTGAGAATACCATGACAACCAATTGGTGGTGTCTGATTCAAAATTATCAATCAATTCTTTATCACTGTAAATGGTATTGCCAACAATCTTGATGTGTTTAATTTTGGCAGACTTGCCCTCATCAATTGTAATCGTCACCAACACCCGATTACGGTCTAAGTTCTTATATTTGGTTTCAACTTTGACATTGTACTTACCGCGAGAAAAAAACTGCTGAACCAATTCATTTTTAACCCGTTCCAACTCCAACTCGTTAAATACTTCACCCTCAGCCAAACCGATGTTTTCCAGTCCGGACAGTAATTCTTCGGTTTTAATGCTTTTATTTCCGCTAATGCTGATGGTGGCAATGGCCGGTCGTTCTGTCACTGTGACAATCAGAACCTGACCTTCTTTAGACATCTTAATGTCATCAAAAAAGCCGGTGGCAAATAAACGTTCAATACCATTTCTGACCATTTGGGCATCCACTTCGTCACCACGTTCCATCGGCAAGTGAGAAAAGATTGTGCCCTGAGATATACGGTCAGCACCAATTATGCGAATATCTTCAACCACAAACGGGTCAAATGCTGAGGCACCGGTCGACACCAGCCATAACAAAAGTAAAATTATTTTTTTCATATTTAAGTCGTTTTTGTTGCGTTTTTTTTTGTTCTCATTTTAAGATAAGGTTCTTAAAATGTCGTTATAAATTGCCAAACTCATTAAAGAAACCAGCATAAGCATACCCATTAATTGCGCCCGTACTTCGAATTGCTCACTTAACGGTGCCCCTTTTATTTTCTCAAACATTAAAAATAAAATTTGTCCGCCATCAAGCATTGGTATCGGTAATAAGTTAATAATACCCAAACTCAAACTGATTAAAGCCAAAAATGATAAATACCATGAAAACCCTCTGCCCGCAGAATCGTTGGCCACCTGGGCAATGGTAATGGGACCTGATAAATTTTCCAATGAGGCTTTTCCGACCAACAGTTTACCCATCATCTCCAAGGATTTGCCAGTTATTTTCTGCATTTCTTGCCAAGCCATGGGCATTGCCTGCAGGGGGCCGTAGGACAGTTCATAGTATAAGCTCCTGGCGAAATCGGTCACTTCTTTATCCGGTTCCATCGGGCGTATACCAATAACCTGGCGCTTGGGGTCATCAGGATCTGCGACAAAGCGCTTAATCACTGCCTCATGCTGTTGACCCTGACGCTGATATGTCAAGATTATGGGGGGGGATAATTTGCTGATTTGATTACTTAAGGCATACCAGTCAGCAATGGCTTTACCATTGATGGCCGTAATCAAATCACCACGCTGTAAACCCGCATTGGCAGCCGGTAACCGGGCTGTCAAATCACCCATAATGGCGGGAACCGGCATTTTCCATGGCTGTAAGCCAATGGCGGCCATCATTTTTGATTCTTTAATATCTTTTGGCAATTGCGACAAAGCCAAGGTTCTATCCCGTATGGTTCCCTGCTCTGTTTTGACAGTGACAGCGATGTCTCTGTGATCGAGACCGGCCGTGATTAAATACATAGACACATCTGACCAGGTTTTAACCACTTCACCTTCAATCGCAATAATTTGGTCTTTGGTGAAAAATCCGGCTTTCTGCATGAGTTTTACCGGCTCTCCGATGGTGGGCTTTATTTCCGGCTTACCGACCACAAACATCATCCAGTAAAGAACAAAAGCCAAAATAAAATTAAATGCCGGGCCGGCAAACAATATTAAGAATTTTTGCCAGGCCGGCTTGTGATTATAGGCCTGATGCTTAATGTCTTCACTGACCTCGCAATCACGCTCATCCAGCATTTTGACATAACCACCCAAAGGAATGGGCGCCACCGCGATTTCGGTGCCATATCGATCAAGTCGCGACCATATCGGCTTTCCGAAACCAACGCTAAAGCGCAATACCTTAACCCCAAACAAACGGGCCAATAAAAAATGACCCAATTCATGAAAGGTTACCAACACACCTAAGGTAATAATCAGCCAGAATATACTTGTTAACGCAGTCATCATGACACTTATCCCAAAGATTTAATCAGCTTTGTTGTTTGTTGATGAATCATTTGGTCTATTTCAATGAGTTGTGACACAGATTCAACCTCTTCGACAGTAAATGAATTCAGCATTCTATCATTGATATCGGAAATTTTCGTAAAGGCAATTTCTTCATTTAAAAAAGCCGCCACTGCAACCTCGTTTGCGGCATTTAAAATAGCCGGTGCAGTACCACCCATTTCAATTGCCTGTCTGGCCAAATTTAGGTTCGGAAATTTTTCATGATTGGCCGGGTAAAATTGTAATTGACCCAGCGCTGTGATGTCCAATAAAGCCGCATCATTCGCCAATCGTTGGCCCATACCCAAACCATAAGAAATGGGTATCTGCATATCCGGTGTGCCCAACTGTGCCAGTATTGAGCCATCCACATAATTAACCATTGAATGGATTATACTTTGCGGATGTATGCACACGCGAATATCTGCCACCGGCATACTAAATAACCAGTGGGCTTCGATAACTTCCAAACCCTTATTCATTAAAGTTGCAGAATCAACCGATATTTTAGCACCCATATCCCATTGTGGGTGAGCCACTGCCTGCGCCGGTGTTATGGTCTTAAATGCAGCGGCCGGGGTGTTCCAAAAAGGCCCACCGGAAGCTGTCAAAGTAAGGTGTGCCACTGATGCCGGTCGTTCACCGATGCGATAACTGTCCGGCAAACATTGATAAATGGCATTATGTTCACTGTCCAAGGGAATAATTTTTGCACCGGTCTTCTGTGCCAGGGGCATCACCAAAGAACCGGCAGTGACGATTGATTCTTTATTGGCCAATAACAATGTTTTACCGGCTTTAACAGCCGCCATCACTGAGGCCATACCGGCATTACCGACAATCCCCGCAACCACCAAATCTATGGCCGGGTCTTGAACAGCATCATTCAGGGCATCCGCACCATAATGACATTCCGTTGTAGCAGCAATACCAGAAGCCAGCACGGCTTTGTAGGCTTTGTGATCGGTGATTACCACCCGTTTTGGTGCAAACTCAGCAATCAGTGCAATCATTTTATCACTGTTACGATGGGCCGTTAAGCTGTGGATCTTTAACTTATCGGGGTGCCGTCGAATCACCGCCAGGGTGGAGTCACCAATCGAACCGGTGGCACCCAATACCGCGACTTGCTTCATAATACACTCAACAGTATCAGATAAACCGGTGCCGCAATAATCATGCTATCAAAACGATCCAAGACACCGCCATGGCCTGGCAATATCTTTGAGCTGTCTTTTACTTTGGCCTGACGTTTTCCCAAACTGGCAGTTAAATCACCCACCACGGATAATAACGCCACCAACATGATAATTGGTATCAATCGCAGCATATTTAAATTAAACATCAGCGCCAATACTACCGCATAAATGATGACTGCAATCTGAGCACCTATGACACCTTCCCAGGTTTTGCCCGGAGAAATATTAACTGCTAACTTATGCCGACCAAAATTTTTACCACTAAAATAGGCACCAATATCAGCCACCCATATTAAGAAAACCAAGCTTAATACCCGAAACACACCCATCTCATGGTGGTGTAATTGTTGCATACTGAGCATAAACAATAAAATGGCCAACACCCCAAAAAGGGTTTTTACCATGATTTGTAAACTGGTTTGTTGATATCCCCATTGATGACAGCGCAACCATAAAAAAGCAGGTAACCAAGACAACAGACTAAGCAGCAAAAAATAAAATTCAGACAAAGGCAACCAGCGCATCAAATAAGCACACAGTACAACCAATATAATGGCATTGAAAACGGCTAAGCCAACAGGTAACTGATTGATTTTTAACCATTCAAAGATGGCCACTCCCCCAATCAACAATACCATGCCTGCAAACCACAGCTTTTGACCATAGATTACAATTAATAAAAATAATGGTGCTAAGATTAATGCGGTTATGATGCGTTGTTTAAGCATTAAGTTGTTCGCTGGTTTGGCCAAATCGGCGTTCTCGTTGTTGATAAGCGTCTAATACAGATTGTAACACCTTTTCATCAAAATCAGGCCACAGTGTCTCTATGAAAAATAATTCGGTGTAGGCACACTGCCATAATAAAAAGTTTGAAATTCGGTGTTCACCGCCGGTACGAATCATCAGGTCAATCGGGGGTTGTTCAGCCAAACAGGTATAACGATGAAAATGCGATTCATCCACTTCAGATAAGTTAACGTCACCTTGTTGGCAGGCAAAGGCCAGTTGTTTAGCCGCTTGCACAATGTCCCATCGGCCACCGTAATTAACAGCCACATTTAATGTTAGCCGTCTTTGCTGGGGGTATATCGCTGCCACCTCTGACATTTTACGCTGCAAGGTTTCTGAGAAGGAGGACAAATCGCCTATAAAGCGGAGGGCCACACCTTGCTGGGTGAGTTCAGGGGTTTCTTTTTCCAGGGACTGCAGGAACAAAGTCATTAATCGATTGACTTCTGCTTCCGGTCGGCGCCAGTTTTCACTGCTAAAGGCAAATAATGTGAGGTGTTTTATACCGGCTTTAACACAGGCTTTGAGGGTTGCTTTTACTGATTTAACACCGGCTTTATGACCCCAGGTTCGGGGACGTTTTCGCTGTGCAGCCCAACGCCCATTGCCGTCCATGATTATGGCGATATGCTGAACATTCATGGTTGGCTCCCAAATTTGACAGACTTTAAATGTCCATCAACTCCTGTTCTTTTTCAGACACCACTTCATCAACTTGTTTAACATACTTATCGGTGACATCCTGAACTTGTTTCTCACCGCCACGCAATTCATCTTCAGTCAGCTCTTTATTACTTTCCATGGTTTTTAATTGACTGTTGGCATCACGTCGGATGTTGCGAATACTGATTTTAGAGTTTTCCGCAATTTGCCCCACCATTTTAACCATCTCTTTGCGACGTTCTTCAGTCAATGGCGGCAAGGGAATACGGATAACCATACCGGCACTGACCGGATTTAATCCTAAATTAGATGCCATAATGGCCTTTTCAATCGGCTCAATCATGGTTTTTTCCCACGGGGTAACGGTTAAGGTTCTGGCATCTTGAACCGCCACGTTAGCCACTTGGTTTAAAACCGACGCGGTGCCATAGTAATCCACCATAATGCCATCCAATAAATTGGTGTTGGCACGACCGGTGCGGACACCTTTTAACTCATTACGCAATGCCTCAATGGTTTTACCCATTCGTTGTTTGGCTTCATTAACAACATCAATAATCATAGCTACTCCAAAATTCAGGCGGTTACAATGGTTCCGATACTGCTGCCTTTAACGATATCCATTAAGGCATTCTCACGGTTGATATCAAAAATTCGAATCGGCATATTACGATCACGACACAACACCACCGCAGAGGTGTCCATCACCGCTAATTTTTTCTCAATGACATCATCATAAGTTAAATGGTCATATTTAAATGCATTTGGGTCTTTAACCGGGTCTGCAGAATATATCCCATCGACTTTAGTGGCTTTAAGAACAATGTCTGCATTGATTTCAATGGCCCGTAAACTGGCGGCTGAATCAGTGGTGAAAAATGGATTTCCGATTCCGGCCGCGAACACGGCAATATTACCTTTTGCTAAATGGCGAATGGCGCGTCTGCGAATATAATCTTCACACACTTCATGAATACCAATGGCAGACATAACGCGAACCTTGTTGCCCTGTTTTTCTAAGGCATTTTGTAAAGCCAGGGCATTCATTACGGTGGCCAACATGCCCATGTGATCACCGGTGACCCGATCGATGCCTGATTTACTCAATCCTTCACCGCGGAATATAT
>QQUO01000242.1 GCA_008501575.1 Pseudomonadota bacterium | reverse complement strand
AAAGCGTAATTTTCGGCGGATCTTCATGGGATCAATGAATTTAACGCCAGGGCTGTGGTCACCTGTTTTTTCAAGGCATTCACTGACAAGGTGGCGCCGCTGATACCATCAATGTCTTTCTGCCAATTGTGCTGCGTTGTTGCCTGGCGAAATTGCGCTGTGAACCAGGGAATTTGCACTTCACCACCTTTGGATTCACGGTAAATAATGACTGCCACATCGTACACCTGGTTATTTTTAACCACGATGCCGGTGGTGATGTCACGCTCTTTACCAATCTCATCCAACACCCAAACCACGGTATCGTCTGCTTGCCAATATCGGTAACTGAGTTTTGTCGGCGACTGGTTTAATAATTGACTTAAACTTGATTTGAGTTCCGCTGTTAGCCACAGTCTTTTGGCCGGTGGCACTTCATCATCAAACACCTGGTTGAGAAACAGCTGTATTTTATTTTTTTCATCGGCGCTATAAGCGTTACTTACCGGAGAGACCACCAGTAAGTAACTGCTCAGTATTATGAAGATGATTAAAGGGCGCATTTAGAACGAATAACCCATCCCCAAATTAAAGCCGTCATCATGGCCACCTTCACTTTGGTCCTGGTAGTCCACTTTAAAGACCACTTGGGGTGTGAGCCAATAATTCATGCCCACATCCATTTGTTTGTGATCCAGGGATAAGGCATCTGCGGCATTGTTGTTATAAACCGAATAACGGGCAAACACCCCATATTGACGGTTTTCACCAAACCGATAAGACGGCTCAATATAATAGCCTTCTTGCTCGGCCCGTGCGGCATTGACTGTATTGACATTGTCATCTAAATCCCATTTGGCATATAACGCCCGTAAACCAAAGCCGCCTTTTTGATATTGGCCGTTAATTTCATATAAATTGGCAGACACATCCATGGCACCCTGGGTGATATCGACTTGATGCTGATATGTCGCGGCCAATTGTAAACCCGGGAATGGATTGTATCGTAAGCGAGCGGTATAGGCCAAATCTTCACCCACCGCTTCGGCCACTTTTTGTCGGCCTTTACGAATCAAAAATGCATTACTGCCACCGGTGGCTGTTTTCAAACCACTGTGAGCGAACACATCAATACCCAGCTGTTGATTAAATTCATGGTTCATGCCGACACCGGCTTCCCACCATGTGGTTGGGATGATGTTTTTCTCAACGGCGTTTCGTTCCACCCCAAAAAAGGTGTTGGGCTCATGCACCTCATTTAAAATACCCACCGGCACCAGCCTTAAACCGGCGAAGCCTTTGGTGTTATCCGAAAACAAATGCTCAATATAGGCTTGCTCTAATTCAACCTCACCGGGCTTTCCATCACCGGACAGTGAGTGTTCTAACTCTAATTCAGAGAAAAAACGGGTCTTTTCGTTGAAGTCATAGCCAAAAAACAGCACAAAACGATGAAAATCAAATTCATTGCCACTGTCTAAGTTATTATAATGGAGTTCACCATAACCACCGATGTGGACTTTGTCTTTAGGCTCAGCTGATTGTTCCACGGCATCTGACACCACGGTGATGGCTTGTTGCTGTTGTTCAACCTGAGAAGTGGTTTGTTTTATGTCACTTTCCTGATTGGCCAGTCGAGCTTCCAGTTTTTCAATGGTTTTTTGTTGTTGCTGGATGATTTTCCACATCTCTTCAGCAGATGGGGTTTCTTGGGCGCCAACTGCGAAAGAAACAGTGGCCAGTGATAACATCAGTGCTAATTTATTCATGGGCTAATGGTTTAAATTAAAAATGCGCATTTTATTGGTAATAAGAACGATTTGCAATACGATTATGAATAAAAACCTAATTTTTTTACTGCTGCTGTTGTCTGCCTGCCACACAGATAACCAACTGATTGATCGGCAGATTTATGTATTCGGCACCTTGGTGGATATCCGTATTTGGCACCACGATAAAAGCCGGGCCGAGCGAGCCATTAATGACATTGATGACTTATTTAAGCAGATGCACAAGCAATGGCATGCCTGGAAACCGGGCCGATTACAGACCATAAATGAAACACTTCGACGCGGACAGGCCATTCAATTGACTGCCCCTGAAGCCGCCTTTATGCGTCGAGTTATTCACTTATCGAAACAGACTCAGCATTACTTTAATCCAGCCATTGGCGAATTGATTAATCTGTGGGGCTTTCACACCGACCAATACCCCATAACCAGTCCGCCACCATCACAAGAAGCCATTCAACAATTGGCATCCCAGCAAATAACGGTCAACAATTTACAGTTAACGGGTTTAAGCCTGCGCGCCGATAACCCACATATTTGGTTGGACTTTGGGGGCATTGCCAAAGGCTTGGCAGTTGATCAGGCGATAGACATTATTCGCAGTTATGGCATAAAAAATGCCATCGTCAATGCCGGCGGTGATTTGCGTAGTATTGGCGATAAGGGCAATCGTGCCTGGCAGATTGGTATTCAGTCTCCTGATAATAAAGGGGTGCTGGCGGTGTTACAGGTTGAACAGGATGAAGCCATTTTTACCTCCGGTAATTACCAGCGCTATAAGGCATTTGATGGGCAACGTTATGCCCACATTATTGATGGTAGAACCGGATTACCGGTACAGGACATTATTTCTGCCACAGTAATCGCGGCGGATGGGGTCACTGCCGATGCCGCTGCCACAGCCTTGATTGTTGCCGGTGGTGCTCATTGGCAACAGGTGGCCACCGCTTTACAGCTTGATCAAATTTTATTGATCAACAGCCAACAGCACTGCCTGGCGACTGCCGCCATATATCAGCGATTACAACAATTAACTTTGGACTGTGAAATTGTTACTTTCTAAACAATAAATGGTATTAATGGATAATATAAGCATAAACCGCCATAAAATGGCTGAAACTGCCGAATAACACAAAAAAATGAAAAATGGCGTGGTTATAAGGAATGACTTTTATGGCATATAAAATGGCACCGACGGTGTAGGAAATACCACCGGCCATCAGCCAGAAGATGCCGGCTTCAGGTAAAGCGGCGGCCAGGGGCTTTATGGCAAACATGATCAACCAACCCATTAATACATACATTAAGGTTGAAACCACCGTGAAACGGCCGGTAAAAAATAGTTTGAGAATAATACCCAGCAAGGCAATCCCCCAGGTCACAGCGAATAAAGTCCAGCCCAAGGTTCCACGTAACGTGGTCAACATGAAAGGCGTATAGGTGCCGGCAATTAATATATAAATGGCGGCATGATCAACCACCCGCCAGCGAATTCGGCGCTCGGGTGTTTGGGTGGTGTGGTATATGGTTGAAGCCGCATACAATACGATTAAACTGCCACCAAAAACCGCAAAACTGACCACATGCCAAACTGTACCCGCTGATAATGCACGTAACACCAGCAAAACCAAACCGACACAACTTAACAGCAAACCGAATGCATGGCTTGCGATGTTCAGAAGCTCTTCGCCTCGGGGGTAAAATTTAACCTTTTGACTGGCTGGATTTAGGGGCATTATTTTTACAGTGCGCGGTGACCGATATCCGTTCGGTAATAGACATCCTGCCAGTTGATGGCTTGTACGCCGGCGTAGGCTTTTTCCCGGGCTTGTGACAGATCATCGCCCACAGCACAAACACACAACACCCGACCCCCTGCGGTGACCAGCTGCTGGTTGTCCAGCGCCGTACCGGCATGGAATACTTTTACATCAGTTTGTTGCAAAGGTAAGCCATGGATGATTGCGCCTTTGTCATAACTTTCCGGGTAACCACCGGCCGCCATCACCACCCCCAGTGCCGGTCTTTGATCCCATTGAATCTGTTGCTGTGACAATTCACCATTAACAGCGGCCAAACATAATTTGTCAAGGTCACTTTTAAGACGCATCATAATCGGCTGGGTTTCAGGATCCCCCATGCGAACATTAAATTCCAGCACCTTAACTTCACCGTTGTTAATCATCACGCCGGCGTAGAGAAATCCCACAAAAGGTTCTGTTTCGGCCATGCCTTTTAAGGTGGGTTTAATCACTTGGGAAATAATTTTTTGTGCGATGTCTTCAGTCACCACCGGTGCCGGCGAATAAGCCCCCATGCCACCGGTGTTGGGGCCCTGATCACCGTCATCACGGGCCTTGTGGTCTTGTGAAGTGACCATGGGAATAAAGTATTTGCCATCGCTGATAACAATGTATGATGCTTCCTCTCCGTGCAAAAACTCTTCAACCACAATGCGGTTACCGGCGCTGCCAAATTTATTGTCACTGAGCATATCGGTTGCCACGGTGATTGCCTGTTGTTCATCATCCACGATAACCACCCCTTTTCCGGCCGCCAATCCGTCGGCTTTAATCACTTGAGGGTACTCACAACGCGATAAATAATCCAGCGCCTTCGTGAGGTCAGTAAATTCTGCATAATCAGCGGTGGGTATGCCGTGATCAATCATAAATTGTTTGGTAAATGCCTTCGAACCTTCCAAACGGGCGGCGGCCGCTTTGGGTCCAAAACAAGCGATGCCGGCCTGTGATAAGGCATCCACCATACCATCAACCAAAGGCTGCTCAGGACCAACCACCACCAAGCTCACATTTTGAATCCGACAAAAATTAATCACCGCATCAAAATCAGCGGTATCCAGCACCACATTTTCAACACCGCGCTCCTGAGCGGTTCCGGCATTTCCCGGCGCCACAAAAGTCGTTGCAACGCTGGCCGATTGTGCCATCCGCCAAGCCAGGGCATGCTCACGCCCACCGGATCCAATAATAAGAACTCTATTTTTCATAATTTAAGAGACCTTTAATGATTAAAATGACGCATATCAGTAAAGACCATGGCGATGTTATGCTCATTGGCCGCCGCAATGGTTTCCGGGTCTTTCTTAGAACCACCGGGTTGAATAATGGCGGTAATACCGGCCTGGGCGGCGGTATCGATACCATCTCGAAACGGGAAGAAAGCATCCGACGCCATCACTGAACCGGCCACCTTTAAATCAGCATCTTCAGCTTTCATGGCGGCAATACGCGCTGACACCACCCGGCTCATTTGGCCGGCACCGATGCCGATGGTCTGACTGTCTTTGGCATAGACGATGGCGTTGGATTTAACCCATTTAGCCACTTTCCAGGCAAAGGCCATATCACGCAATTCTTCTTCCGTGGGTTGTCGTTTGGTCACCACTTTGACTTCACGAATATCAACCATGCCAATATCAGCATCTTGTACCAACAAGCCACCACTGACTCGTTTAAAATTTTGCCAGGGTTTTTGGATCTCTGGTAATTCACCGGTGCACAAAATGCGCATGCGCTTTTTCTGGGCAAACACTTCCAAAGCTTTTTCCGTAATTTCCGGAGCAATAAGCACTTCCGCAAATTGTTTACTTAAAATCAATTCAGCGGTTTTTTCAGTGACGGTATGATTAAAGGCCAATACCCCGCCAAAAGCCGATACCGGATCGGTGGCATAGGCTTTGAGATAAGCCAGTTCAATGTTTGATTCCACTGCCACACCGCACGGGTTGGCATGTTTAACAATAACACAAGCCGGATCGGGTCCCACTTCTTTTAAACAAGATAAAGCGGCATCGGCATCATTAATATTGTTATAGGATAAAGCAATTCCTTGTACTTGCCAGGTTGCCCCAATACTGCCTTGCGGCGGGTTTTTATCAATATAAAATGCGGCCTTTTGATGTGGGTTTTCACCGTATCGTAACTCACTGCGATGGATAAACTGCTGCGATAAATACTCAGGAAAATCCAATTCCTCAGGGGTGCCGCTTTTTGCGGTTAGGTAATTCGCAATCAAACCATCATAGCGAGCGGTATGGGCAAAGGCCTTACCGGCCAGATCAAACCGGGTGGTATCAGAAATCCCTTTATAGGTTTTAT
>QQUO01000115.1 GCA_008501575.1 Pseudomonadota bacterium | reverse complement strand
ACAAGTAATACAAATAAAGATAAGGATGTCGCTGTTACCAACCCTCCAACAATCACAGTTGCCAGTGGTCGCTGAATTTCAGCTCCTATTCCATTTGATAGAATCATTGGGATTAAGCCCAAAGCGGCAACAATGGCTGTCATTAAAACCGGTCTTAACCTGGATACAGCGCCTTCGAAAATAGCTTTACGCAGAGTATCTTTGGTGTTTTCAAGTCGCAAATTAATGGCTTCGACCATAACAACACCATTAAGTACCGCCACACCGAACAAAGTAATGAAACCAATGGATGAAGGCACAGATAAATATTGCCCTGATATCCACAAGGAAAAGATTCCACCAATCATTGCCAAGGGCAAGTTAATCAAAATGAGCAATGCCTGACCCACTGAACCAAATGCAAAATATAATAATAATGCAATCAGACCAATCGACAGGGGTACAACAATCGCCAGGCGTTTTTGGGCGCGTTGCTGGTTTTCAAATTGTCCACCAATATCCACCGTATAACCAGTCGGTAAATCAACTTGTTCAGAAATGGCTGTGCGGATGTCTTGAACAACCGAACCCATATCTCGCCCTTGTACATTGGCTTGGATGACAACACGTCGTTGCACATCATCACGACGTACTTGTGGTGGACCTGAATCTATGTTTATTTCAGCCACATCACCTAAACGAACCCATGCATCTGTGCTCGACTGTAAGCGTAAATCTGCTATGGCATATTGGTCTTTGCGAAAATTTTTATCCAGTCGAACGTAAATATCATAACGTTCATTACCGTTAATGATTTGACCGGCTTCACGACCACCTATACCATCTCTGACAACTTGCATTAAGTCACCGACAGATAAACCATAGCGAGATAACTGTCTGCGATTGGGTTTAACCACCAATTGTGATTCTCCGGCAATTTGTTCCATAGCCACATCTCGTGCACCGGTGACTGATTGAACAGCTTTCACAATTTCCTGGCCTTTGCTTGCCAGAACATCAAGATCAGAACCGAATAATTTCATTGCCAGTTGTGCTTTGACACCAGACAACAATTCATCAACCCGAGTGGCAATGGGTTGAGAAAAGTTTAGCAATAAACCAGGTACTATTTCTAATTTTTCTTCCATCAACAACTGTAATTCTTGTCGAGAATCTGCACTGGTCCACTCACTCACCGGTTTAAGTCCAATGTAAATTTCGATGTTACTGACCGGTTCTGGATCACCACCAATTTCAGCTCGACCAATGCGACTCATGGCATAGGTTACCTCTGGAAATTCCATAATCTTAGCTTCCAATTTCGGTGCTATTTCCAATGCCGTATCTAAACTGGCCGAAGGGGCTAAAGTAACTCTCAGATTAATCGTACCTTCTTCTAATTCAGGTACAAATTCTGTACCCAACCGAGGAATTAACAGCAAAGTAGCTATCAGTAAAACTGCCGCAAAAGTTAACACCACAACCTTTAAGCTCATGGCTTTTTCTAAAGCAAAACGGTAGGATCTTTCTAAGACTTTAACGATTGGACTGGTTTTGGTTTTAACGCCTTTTTGAAAAAAGTAACTGGCTAAGGCCGGAACCACTATTAATGAAACCATTAAAGAAGCACCCATCGCAATCATAATACTCACAGCCATGGGTTGAAATAATTTACCTTCAACGCCTTCTAATGAAAACAAGGGCGCAAATACCACCATGATGATGGTGACCGCATAAAAAACGGGTTTTGCCACTTCTTTGGCCGCCATTTGAATGCGTAAAGAAACCGTTTTGTCATTCATAACAGGGGCGTGTTCTATGTCATCTTCTGACGCCAATTCTGCACGTTCCTTATCGTGAATCTTATCCGGATGAGTCAGATGCTTGAAAATATTTTCCATCATGACCACCGCGCCATCGACCATCATACCAATGGCAACAGCCAGACCACCTAAGGACATCAGATTAGCAGACAGGCCATTATAGGACATCACTGTTAATGCCATACCAACAGACAATGGAATTGAAATCAATACCAAAATAACTGAACGGATATTGAGTAAAAATAAAATCAAAACAATGATTATGAAAATAAAAGCTTCCACCAATGCTTTTGCGACTGTAGCCACGGCATTTTCAATAAGGTCTGATTGGTCATAAATTTGTTCAAAAGACACGCCATCAGGTAAGGCCTGTTGAATTAAGGGTATTCGATCTTTAATGCCATCAATGGTCACCTTGGTATTAGCACCCATGCGTTTTAAAATGATGCCTGAAACCACTTCATCAAAATGACGCGAACCCATGTTTTCGGTACGTTCAGTGAAAGTAACAGCACCTTGACGAATTTCGCTGCCAAATTCTACTGTCGCAACATCAGCAACGGTAACCACTGTTCCGTCAATGGTTTTTAATGGAACTTGGCGCAATTCTGCCAGTCCCTCTTCACCGTTACCCAACCATCCTACACCGCGAATAACCAGTTGCTCCTGACCACGGTTCATATACCAGCCACCGGCATTGGTGTTGTTATCTTCTAAGGCGGCTACAACTTCCTCTTGCGTTAATCCATAGGATAATAAGCGTGATGGATTCAGGTTAACTTGGTATTGCTTAACTTCTCCACCAAAAGACAATACTTCAGTAACACCATCCACAGGCATTAACAGAAGCTTGACAACCCAGTCATTGAGGGAACGCAATTCCATGATGCCAACGTCTGAATTTTTATCGGCTTTGAGGAAGTATTGGTAGACTTGACCCAGACCCGAGGTATTGGGACCCATTTCAGGTGTCCCGACACCCTGGGGAATTAATTCTTTGGCTGACTGTAAACGCTCAAACACCAGTTGTCTGGCAAAGTAAATATCCGTGCCCTCTTTAAATACGACCGTTATGCCCGATAGTCCGGTTTTGGAGATTGAACGGACTTCTTCTACATCTGGTAAGGCATACATCACCGCCTCAATGGGAAAGGTTATTAATTGTTCGACTTCTTCAGAAGCTAACCCTGGGGCTTCAGTGTTAATTGAAACCTGAATATTGGTCACATCAGGGAAAGCATCTAAATTCAATCTTGGGATATATGACGCTGCAAATGCCAGCATGCCAATCAGAGCCAATACCACTAACAGTCGATTTTTAACCGACCAATCTATTATTTTGTTTAACATAATTATTCTCCGTTAAATTTCTTTATTCTGTGAGATTCCTGCTTTTGCAGAAACGACAAAGAAAGATTAGTGGCCATGCGGATCAAATCCGCCTTTGGCAATTTCTGAGGCAACAAAGAAAGCACCTTGAGTCACGACTTTTGTACCGATTTCCAATCCAAATATTTCATGGAAATCACCTAAAACACGACCCAATTCAACTTCTTGCTCTATAAATTGATTATCTTCAGTTTCAACAAAAACTGCCCAATCACCATCGGCTGTCCGCATCAACGCATTTTCCGGAACAATCGTAACGGCTTGATCTGTTGAAACATTAAAATAGACATCGGCAAACTGACCGGGGTGTATGGTATCTTCAGGATTATCAATCAATAATCGTATGACACGTGTTCGTGTTTTTTCATCAATGGTGTGGGCCTCTTGTGAAATTCTTGCTGTGTAAAATTGATCACCGACTTTGACTTGTGCCAATGTGCCTACCGGCAAATCCAATTGTTTTGATGCTTGAACCCTGGCTTCAACCCACAATTGTGACTCGTCACTGAGCAACATCAAGGCGTGACCTGCTTCAACCCGTTGTCCTTGTTGGAAATCATCTGACAAAATAGCGCCGTCGATTTCAGCATTTAATGTGTATTCACCAAGAAAACTTGAATTTTCATTGATAAAATCTTCAGATAAGCCAAACGCTATTAGACGGGCTTTGGCAAGTTCATAATCGTTTTTTGTGGTGACATATCTGCTGTCACCAACCACTTTTCGCCCAAGTTGCTGTACTCTTTGCCACTCCGCAGAAGCGATTTTTAGTGTCGCTTGGGCTTCGGCAACTGATTCACTAAATAATGTAACCAGATCATCACCTTGTTTAACATGATCGCCCAGGGCTTTATGCCGTTTCATCACCACGGAGTTTGTTCTTGGGGAGACCAAATAGCTTTTATATCCATTGGTTTGTAACTCTCCCGGCGCATATAATTTGTAATTTAAATTTCGTTTTTTAAGAACCTTAATTTGTATTCCGGCAAGTTTTTGTTGGTCTTTTGTTAATGTAATTTCAGCACTTTCTTCATGGCCATTTTCTTCAACAGCTTCATCAGAATCATTCTGCGCTTGGTGATTTTTTACGGATTCTTCATGGTCATGTTCATTTTGTGCAAAACCATCTGTTGAAAATGTAATCAATAAACTGATAATAATTAATGTTTTTAATGAATTCATTGTGATACCTTTTGGGTTAACAGCGTTTCTTGTTTTAATTGGGCTGTATCTAATAATAATTGGATGACTGCAGTTTTATAATCTTGTTCAAGAGTAATACCTGAAAGTAATCCATCTGTTCTTTGTTGAAGGGTTAAAAAATAGTCTGAGGTCCCGATATCTCCTATTTTCCACTGCTTTTCCAACAGGAGTTCACTGTCTTTATCCCGACCTTGCATGAGCTTTTGCCATTTCTGGAAACGTTTTTTATATTCCCTGACAGCCTTTTGTGAACCAATAATTTCAAAGTATTGAGATCGTTTTGCATTCAGATAAGCCGATTCTGCTGCCAAAGCTTGTTCTCTGGCTGCTTTATATTCTTCACTAAAATCGTTTCTAAAATTAAGCGGCATTGAAAAATTTAATGACACTAAATTATCATTGTCGATTTTGCCCACATTTACACCAACCGTTGGATCTGCCTTCTTATTCTTTTGCGCTAACTCAGCTTTTATTTCAGCAACTTCCCATTTTGCTTTGGCCATTTTGACAAGCGGGTGGTCATCAACTACTTGTTCAGCTACTGTTTCATCATAGGGGAACAATATAGAGGTTGACTCGTCCAGGTTTTCAGATTGCCATTCCGGAAGAATCTCTGTTAATTTAGACTTGGCTTTTTGTTTTTGTGCTTGAATTGATGCTGTTTGCGCAAATTTTTGTGAAAGTGTCAGATAGGCCAGTTCAGCGTCGAGTTGACCCATATCGCCGGAACGTGTCTTTTTCTGGACTAATTCAATTAATTTTTCAAGTTGATTTTCTTGTTTTAAGGTCAGTTTGGATTTCTTTAAGATTGATTGATAGTTAACCAAAGCAGTGAGCGCTTGAGCAATTTTATCCTGCATCAGATTATGATAGTTTTCTCTGGCTTGAGCCCTTAAAAACACAGCTTGTTGACTACGGGATTTACGTTTATCGCTTCTATCGATACTTTGATTGATACCTACCGTAAAGTTGTTTTCAGGGCCTTCCTTTTCATATTCAGTACTTAATTCCGGATTGTAAATGGCTTTTTCTAAACCATCAGCCAAATGTAATTGACCAGCAAGTTTTTGTTTTGCTGAAATAATTTCAGGGTGTGTTTGTAGTTGTTTTTCAATGTATTTTATCCACCCATTCAGATTTTTTTCACTGGTGACTGCATAAGCTTGATGAGAAGCAACGATTGTTACCACGCAAAAAGCAAACAAAATATGTTTTTTACACATAAATTTATTCCTCTAACTTAATAATTAAAAAATATTGAACACCTTAATTCTTGTTAAGGGGGTTCAATTGTCATCGTTATTTTTTAAAAATTAAATTTGAGGTGGTCGCAACAACCGGGAATGAACTGAATTTTTGAAGGATTGTTCTGAGATATCAATGGCTTGTTTTAATTCAACATATGACAAGTTCATCGATGAGGGTAATAATGAAGTGACATGACCACCATGACAATGACAGCAGTGATGACAATCAAATGATTTCAAATCATCCTGCGCTTGCTTATCGGCAACGTCTTCGTGATTATGTTCGAATTCTAAATGTTCGGCACCGGATTGGTGCGATTGGTGAACATCAGACACAGATGCAATGGACTGAAATGATACAGCCATTAAGAGCAAAATCATGAGAGATTTGAAACGCATCAATTTAAAGTGTCTTTGTGTCATTTTATGTAAGACCTGCATCTTATCAGTTTGTTCACGTAAATTAAATTTTTTAAGTCATGATTTGATTTGCAATATTCGTCTGGCGCCATTTAAAACAACCACGGCAATGACCAAACCAATGATTAAATCCGGTATGGCAGAACCTGTTAACATAACGAGTACTCCAGCTAAAATAACGCCTGTATTAGCTATGACATCATTGGCTGAAAAAATCCAGCTGGCTTTCATGTGGGCACCGGAATCCTTTTTCTTGGCAATTAGCAACAAACAAGTCACATTGGCAACCAAGGCAACCAAGCCCATTACAATCATTAATGTGGATACTGGCTCACTACCATAAATAAATCGCCTGATGACTTCAATTAATGCACCTGTACCTAACAGGACCTGCACCCAACCAGACAGATGAGCCGCTTTTAGTTTGAGCTGATTGCTTTTACCAACAGCATAGATTGCTGTGCCATAAACGGCCGCATCGGCAAACATATCCAGGGAATCGGCGATTAAACCTGTTGATTGAGCCAAGATGCCAATGGCAAACTCGACCACAAACATGGCAGCATTGATAATCAGTAACCAAATGAGTACCCGAAATTCTTGACTGTTCTCAGATTTAGCATTACTGATAATCACTGATAGCGCTTCAGAATCAATTTGTTGGGTCTCAAGTAGGCTGGCTCCCAGATTCAGATTTGTAAGCTTTTGTTGAATTTCTTCGATTCCATTTTCATGGTAGACCTTTAACCTTCTTCCAGGAATATCAAAGTCCATGGCTTTTAAAGACTGACAATTCTCCAGCGCCATGCGAATCATACTTTCCTCAGATGGACAGTCCATTTTGGTCACTTCAAAAGTACTGACCAACCCATGATCAGGAACCTTTGTGACTTGATCTGTACTTTGCGCTGTATTGTTACAACTGTTACCGCAAGAATCTGACATTTGAATGTACTTGTTTTTATCAAGCGTGCAGTTTAATATCTATAGCCACTATAGAGTCAAGAGTAAAATATGAAAATTGGACAAGTATCTAAAAAAACCGACTTTTCCGTTCAAACCATTCGTTACTACGAAACTCAAAACCTCATTAAATCAGCAGGTAGAACCGAAGGTAACTTCAGGGTATATGACTCTAAAGTCATTGATCAACTGGAATTTATCAAGCATTGTCGCCACCTGGATCTATCGCTGAGTGACATCAAGCGAATTAATGAACTCCGTGACAACCCCAATGCCGTATGTGAAGAAGTGAACGAGCTCATCAATGATCAAGTGAAGCTGGTTAAAATTAAAATGAAGGAACTTAGACACCTAAAAATACAGTTAGAAGCACTTACTGACTCCTGCTCGAATAATCAAAAAGTTGGTGATTGTGGAATTATTAAGTCATTGCAAGAGTGTGATTGCTAGTTTATCTAATGCACTAGTCGGTGACTATTATATGTTTCATAAAACGTTCGTTTTCTGATACATGACCACTCAGCAAAATGTGATGACCATGAGCTTGAATTGCACAGTCTCATATACACGTCTCAATAATTAAAGGAAATAATCTGGGACATATATGAACGCCCCATTTATTTCAATGGTTTTTAGTTAATTTTAGCTTTCTGGGCAATGAATTTATTTTCTAAATGCTCAGCAGCCATCCTCTTTTGGCGAGAGCCTACCACTTTTTTGAGTTAACCTCCTTGAGCATCTCAATATCTAAGGCTTGATTGGCGATGATAGTTTTAAGCCGGCGGTTTTCATCGCTAAGTTGTTTCATTTTGCGGACATCTGAAACAGCCATACCTGAATACTTTTGTTTCCATTTGTAAAATGTGGACTGGGCTATGTTCTCACGCCGAATAATCTCGGCTGCATTGCCTTGCGTTTCTGCTTCTTTCAAAATCCTAACAATTTGTTCTTCTGTATATCTTTTTCGTTTCATTGGTTTGCTCCAAAGTTAAAGTTATTATACTCTCTTTAGCTTTGGTAGCGTTTATGGGGGGCTAGTCATACCATCTATGATTACGTTTTTAATTAATTCGTTTAACCGGATGTTTGTGCTTTGTGTTGGACCCGGCTTTTTATATCCATACAGTCTTTGTTTTAATTCCATCACTGTTTGGCCGATATATTTAATCTGACCATCTATCACATAAGCATACAAAATATTTTTCTCATTGGCATATTTGCAAAAATCGCAATGCAAGTCCCCATCAAGAAGTTCCCAGTTTGATAGTTTCAGAAAGCCCAGATCAATTAACTTGCCAATCATATATCGAGTTTTGGTAGGGAATTAACAATCTTATTGGTTTCCAGGCTGACTGTTATGATTCTTTGTAGTAGTTCAAGTGGGTATTTGGGGTTACCCATTGTTTCTATGGCCCAATCATTGGCATCGTTGGTTATACCTGATTTTTTATCGGTTTTAACACCTTGTCTTTCCATGACCCATTCGATGGCCGATTTGCCGTTAACAACATAGTCATAAGCTTCTAAAGGGATGTTTTTAAGGGTGATATGAGGGTTGTAAACAATGGAGCTTTTATCCGGCACAGATTTGCCCTCAGCGTTTCTTGTTCGCGCAAACTTCATCTTTTTGACGTAGTAATCTTTTGCGGTTAGGTCAGTAACCTTTTTGCCTTTCTTGAGTTCGATATCACATTTATAAATAGACGCTTCTTCAAAGTCTAAATGCCACTCGGCTAAGTCTCGACCGGCTTGGCTAAAGGCCCAAAAGTCCTTGGCTTTTTTAACCCGTGGGATTCGTGGAAGCTCTTTGGATAGGTTCATTTCAAAGCGGCTGCGATAATCAGGTGAATGTAACAAGCCATAAACGTAATAGAAAATGTCCTCTTTACTGATATTCTCACCTGGGTAGGCTTTTAAGAAATGGTTCAGGCCGTCGTCTGTTATGGCGTCTTTTCTTTGGTAGCTTACTTCGCCAGTGTCGGTTGTGTTTGATTTGCCAATCAATACTTCCTCATCTGAAATCTCATTGACTTCATCATATTGATAAAGCGGGAAACATTGGCTGCCTGCAACAAAGTGAAGATTGGGCACTTGATCGCTTATCAAGCTAGTAAACCCCTTGGATTCACCTTTACCGGTTGTGCAAATCACTAAGTTTTCACTTTCAGAAGTCGGGAATAATTTGGGCATTTGGTAAAGCTCCATCACAAGAGACCCATGAAAGTAAAGCCATTGCTTTGTAAACGGCCGATAGTTAGCCTGCGTCAGGTGAGCTCTGTTAAAAGATTTCACGTCTCTACGTGCTATGTCATACCTGAAATCACGGGACCATGCTATTTTTGAACTATCGGGATTATTAAAAAAATCAGCTATATATTTCTCTCTTTCTTTCAAGGTTTCAGGTTCATTTTTAACTTTTTCGCTCACAATATAACGCTCTAATTCGTCATTATAGTGATTAAATGTTTTGCAAATGGAGCTTTTAAGCAAGCTTTTTGATGAGTTATAGGACCATGCGTCTCTATTTGTTTTTATCCCACCCGAGTGAATCTGAAACAATTTTCCTTTGTTGTTTTTTTTGTCACCAATCGGCATAAACTTATAAAAACTATCATCTCTTTGATCAACCCAGTCACCGTATTTATCCGGTATTATTGGTTGCCATTTATTAGCTTTTGAAATTCCATCAATACTTGCAAACTTCTCAATAATAGAAAGTTTTTCAGCCTGATTTAAGTAGTCTCCAATATCATGCCAAAATATCTGCCCATGCTGTTTGGCATTTGGATTTTTAACTAAAAGCGTAATTGCAATAGGTGCACGACTTCCTGACCCAAAAATTTTGCCACCTTCCTTTCTGGATGTTTCACCTGACGTCCTTTGATTTCCTCTTAAATGAAACACATAAATAGAACTAAATTCCTCAGCCAAGCATTTTCTTATGCCATCACCAGTATTAGCCTCCAAAAAGCCCGCATTGGTTACAAAACCAATAATTCCTGCACCAGTTTTATCCAGCTGATTTGATGCCCAACGTATTGCTCTAATATAAGAGTCATAAAGAGAGCTTTTCAGTGTGGCTGACGATTTAAGAGCATAACTATTACTAATGCTCTCATCGAGCTGTTTGTAACTAACATTTGCATTATTGTCATTACCTGAAGTTTGACCCGAAGAGTATGGAGGATTACCCATAATAACGCGGATATCTAGCTTCTTTTGTCGCTTTCTACGGTCACTGTTATCAGTGAGTAGGTCACTGATCATGTCATCCTGTTCATACATCTGAAACGTGTCGGTTAAACAGATGCCTTCAAATGGTTTGTAATCACCACCCATAATGCCGTGATAAACAGCTTCGATGTTAATGGCGGCTATGTAATAGGCAAGTAGGACAATTTCATTGGCGTGGATTTCATTTTTGTACTTATGCTCAAGCTGCTCTTTGGTAATTAATCCACTTTGTAATAGCCTGGTGATGAACGTGCCTGTACCGGTGAAAGGATCGATAATATGAACCTCTTTTTCCCCAAGAGACAGGTTAAATTCCTGTTTAAGCAGATCGTTAATGCTGTGGATAATAAAATCAACAACCTCAACCGGAGTATAAACTATCCCCAACCGTTCGGTCATTCGTGGGAATGCGTTTCTGAAGAACTTGTCATAAAGCTCAACCACAATCTTTTGTTTACCGGCGGCGTTGTCTATACCTTCGGCTCGCATTTGGACGCTGTAATAGAACTTATTCAGCGTATCGGCTTCTTTTTCCAAGTGGTGTTCATTAAGCCGATCCAAAACATTCTGCATGGCTTTAGAGACGGGATTGTTACTTGCGAAGCTGTAGTCTTCAAATAACGCATCGAAAACCGGCTTTGTTATTAAATGTTGTGCCAGCATTTCTATAATTTCATCATCGGTGATGCTGTCGTTTAAATCATCCCTCAGTTCATCGGCAAAGTTGTTAAAGGCTTTTGCATCTTGAGGATTTCTCTCCGCATCTTTGACGATTGTTTCGATGCGGGTGATGTGAGTCTTGGCGATTTTAGCAATGTCATTGGCCCAGTCTTCCCAGTGCATCCGGTTGCCACATTTTTTAACTACTTTAGCGTAGAGGGCTCTTTCGATTTCCCCGACGCTAAATTCCATTTTTTGTTGGTCTTCTTTGGTGAAGTGTTTTCTATCTTCCTCACTGCCTATATTGTATTGGCCTTTGGACTTTGGTTTAGATGATGATTTGCTTGGTTTGGTGACTTTATCGGTAATGGCCACGACTTCCATTTTAGACGGACGCTGTTCCATAAGATCCATTTTGTTAATCATCGCGTCAAATTGGTCGTCATGTGACCGTAGAGCCTGTAAAACGTCCCAGACGACCTTGTACACCTTATTGTCGTTTAAAGCCTCTGACGGGCTCATACCGGCCGGTATGACCACAGGTAAGATGACATATCCCATGTTTTTACCGGGGGCATTGCGCATGACGCGGCCAACTGACTGCACAACATCGACTTGAGAGTTGCGCGGTGTTAAGAACAAAACAGCATCCAGTGCAGGTACATCAACACCTTCAGACAAACAACGAACATTGCTTAAAATACGACAGGTGTTTTCAGGTGGTTCAGCCTTGAGCCAATTTAATTTACTTTCCTTCTCGCTGGCATTCATACTGCCATCGACATGTTCAGTTTCACAAGCAAGATCAATGCCGCTATCATCTTGTTCTTGGTAAGCATCAATCACTTCCTGAAACATACCGGCAATTTGTTTTGAGCTGACTTTATGTGTTTTAGCGTTCTGGTTGGGCTCGATGACCTGGCAAAACGCCACCGCTCTTTTCATGGCTTCTTCATTGTGAGCAAAGTCATCACCGGCGCTTTGCTTACTTAGCGCTTTCCAGCAACCAATGATTTTAGCGGCATCATCCACTTTTAGGCTGTTGTTTTCATCCGAAAGCAAGCCCTGTATTCGACGGCTAACATGAGCTTCATCAATGGTCAGAACGACCACTTTATAATCGGTTAAAAGATTAAGTCTAACTGCCTCAGAGAAATTAATAACATGGAAATTACGACCGTATAAAGTCTCATCGTCCATTGAGCACAGCTCAGTGTTCTCTGTCTCAGCTGTGGCTTTCGCGATATCGGCATAAATTCGTGGCGTAGCAGTCATGTATAACCGCTTAGCACTGCGAATGAAGTCGTTGTTATGAACTTTTACAAATTTACTTTCGCTTTCAGCTTCAAACGTAGCACCGGTTGTTCGGTGTGCTTCATCGCAGATGATTAATGAGAAATCATCCAGTCCATGATCCTTTTGTGCTTTACTGATGACATCTATTGAATGGTAAGTAGAAAAGATGACCGTCATGGTATCTTTAGTCGCGGGGTTAGCTTTGGTTTGTTTTACAGCTTCACCTAGCTTACTGGCTTCTGTGGTCGATGGGTATTCAAGCTCATGAATGAGCATGTTTCGATCATCACCTTTTTGTTTCTTACCAACATCACTGTCTGAACAAACGGCAAAGCTAGTGATTGGAGTTTCACTGAATTGAGTCCATTCAGTCAGGGTTTGAGACAGCAGATTAAGACTGGGGACGAGAAACAGTACATTTTTACCGGGACCTGCTAAATGCTCAGCAAGTTTCAAGCTGGTATAGGTTTTACCAGTACCGCACGCCATAATCATCTTGCCGCGATCAGCATCTTCAAAACCTCTTACGACATCATTAAATGCACGCTCTTGATGCTTTCTGAGGTTTCGCTCACTTCGTTCGGTAAGTAAGACCGGGGCTTGATCAGGTATATATTTTGACCAATCAATTTGGCTTTCTTCCAGCGCCTTAAGGTCAATCTTAGTAACCGGCGGGTGTTGATCTTCCAGCGCATCTAACGCATTGTCTGACCAATTATTAGTAGTGGTAACAATAAGCCGATTTGAAAATGGCTTTTTACCAGAGGCTGTAAAAAAGCTGTCTATGTGCTTTTTATAAATTGTGGCATCTTCATCATACAGCTTACATTGAATGGCATGGTAATCATTAGTACCTTTGGTCTTAGCAACTAAATCAATACCAGTGTCTTTACCTGAAATTCCTTGTTCCTTCGCCCAATCAGAGTATGTCCAGACATCACTGTAAAGCCCTTTATACCGCGCTTCGTATTTAAAGAAGGTGATTATGAGCTTTTCAAAATACGTTCCTTTTTCACGCTCGGTTTTGCTTGAAGAGCGGTAGGTATTAAGAATCTGTTGAAGTGGTGTTTGGTTGTCCTTTTGCATGGGTCTGTTGTTTAAATTTAGGATAATTACAGATGTATATAGTATATTTTTAAATAAAAAGACATTTAAAATTCACAGTCCTTTTCTTTTGCATATTTAAATACTTATTACTTTTTAATGCTTGTTATTTTATTTCTTTTAAGCTTTACAATTTCTTTTTCAAGCTGTGATATTTTATTATGGGCTTGATGTAATGCGTATGCAAGTTCGTTCGTTGATGCGGCCATTTTTGACAATAAATGATTAGCGTCTTTAAGTTTATCTCTGTAGTTTTCTTTTATACGTTTCTCGTTCGCTAGTTTTTTTTTAGATGATAGAGGTTTAGTTTTTGTTTTTTCAGATGGATTTAGTTTTGACTTAGTTACTTCATTTTTAATTCGTTTTATAAAATCAGGGTAATAGTAGGCAGTTCCATCTCCAAGTAGAGCTTCTTGCTCAACTGCGCGTACACTCAATTTCCTATATTCAGGTATATTTTTTGTGTTGCCTTTACAAATTCTATCCAAAGCAGATTCTAATTTGATTAGTGTAGATTTTGACTTATCCATTATATTTTTACCGTAGATTCATCATACGGAGTGAATTCAATATCAAATTCTGCCATTATTTGTTCAGCTGCTTTAATTTGAGTTATGAAGTGACTAAATGTTGAAGAGGTGAGACTGGCGTTATTTTTTAATTTGTTTATTGAATCTATAATCCATTCATGTCTTTTCTTCCAGGAAATGGCTTTCTCTTCATCTACAACTAGATTGTTACAGCCAAAACAGTTTGCTGGATTAACAGTCTTTTCCATCGTACACTCATAGTTAGCCATACAATAAGAATGAAGAGTGCCAGTTAAACTAAGCCTTCCTTCTTTTATAAGCTTGTTAACAGTTTCCCAAGAACCATATTTTGCACTCAAATCATTTCGTGAATTCATAATTTCAACACCTTTTTTTCCTGCTAACTTTTCTTTTGATGTATACCAACTAAATAATTTGTTAGTGATAAGTTCATTATTAACATCAGCAATTAATTTATAAAGTTCTTCATCAACACGTATATTTTTTATTTGTGCTTGTAATCCTCCCTCACCGTACCATTGACTCATGGGCAGTAGTATATGTTTGAACTGTTGCTTAATAGCCATATCGGTGCATAAGCTATGTCTTTTTGCAAACACTGCGTAAGTTCTTCTGAACTGATGGGTAGAGAGCGGCCATATAACACCAGATTTAATTATTTCATTTGCAATGTGCTCATTAGAGTTAGGGTTTATAATCTTAAATTCCGAAACATCTTTATCTGTTATAACTGCTTCACTAAATTTAGAAAAGTTTTTTAAAATATTCTTTAAAGATGATGATCCTCGAATATTAGGCGTCCTTGACTTTATTGCCTGTGAAAGCCACAAGCACTGAGCTTTTTCTCTATTTTTAATATTATTAGATTTACATAATTGCTCACGCATATTTCTTGTTATAGCTTCAGCAACGTCAATTGCTTTTTTGCAGACGGGGCTAGCCAGCCACTCTTCTTGTGATGTTTTACCTTTAATAAATTTTATTGTTTTGGACTGGATGGAATAATAAGTTTGCTTATTCTCTATTCTTTTTACAAACCCATCTGTTTTGATATGGAATAATTCACTTTTTCTCATACCACTAAAAGCCCCACATAAAATATATGATGCTGTTTGAATGATGCTAAAAATATTTCTTATATTCAAGCTTGAAAAAACATCAGAACTTTCAAGTTTGTGCTTGGTTACGAATTCTTTAATTACCTCTTTGTCTTTAATAGGAATTTTTTTATTAACTTCAGTCTTATATTGGGTTGATTTTTTTGTTAACCAAATCCATTCGCCGTCATCTATTTTTCTATCAACTATGTGCTTGCCTTCGAGATAGTTCTCTCTTAATAAGCATAACAAATCATTTAGCTCCTCTTTAATTGGATAACATAATTCAATAACGGATATAGCTTTTCCATAAATTTTTTCCATGATATTTGTAGGAATTGAATAATATTGATTTACGGTTTGTTTTTCATCAGATGCTAGTTTTCTGGCAAGCGACCTAAAAGATTTAGAGCTATTAATAGTTAGACAAACAGGAATGATGTTTTTTAATCTTATTACATTAGCAAGAATGCCTAAATAATGCTGAACTGAACCAAATGCTAATTTTTTGTCCTTTAAATATTCACAAAACTTATAAAACTCATTCTCATCACCTAACTCAGCAATACTGTTTAAACCTAAATTATCTAGATATAGATAAATTAAATTTAATATTTTCTGTTGTGTTACTAACGATGTAATTTTTAGTTTATATCCTATTGTTCTTCCACCAGTAAAATTGAGCCATGAGTAAGCTATTAATTTCTGTTCATTCAGCAATGTGTTATTTTCAAATTTCGAAAATGAATATTTAGTCTTTGTTTCATTGAGCTGATTATTTGTATACGCGGATAAATCCCATATTTCATCTCCATAATAACTCACTATTTCGCCACTTGAGTCTGAAGATATAGGTAATTTATTGAGAATATCCCAACTTTCTGACAAGTAAATTTCCACTATAAACTCCTGAGTAAATTGATGTTTTTGTAATAAGTAACTCTCAAAATCAGGGTTCATAATTAAATTAAAAAGTATAGTTGTATTTTTCAGGCCATAAAGGATGACGGCCGTTGTTTTGTAATTTATCTCTCGCTTTTTTGCGAACTTTAGGATCAATTAATTTTATTGTATTGTCAATTTTAATTATAAGTTCAGACCGGCTCTTGTAAAAATGTGAGTATGAAGCATAATCAAGTTGGGATTCATATATAGAGTCTCTAAAACTCAATAAACACCATATGTCATCTACCTCTTCAATGATTACTTGATTCTTACAAAAAAAACAACTCAAGATATCAGCACAAGCCAATTTTTGAGATTTGTCATTAAGATTATTGAACATCATTTTTTTGTTATAGGTTTTTTGTTGCTTAGAATTTCCGCCCTTACAGCCAGTACCTATTGGTGTTATTTGAGGTTGCAGAACACCAGTTTTTTTATATTTATTTAAAAATTCTTCATATGGAAGGATTTCAAGATTTAATCTTTTAGCTGCTTGTTTCTTTCCTTTTTGAATGTCTTTGAGTCTTATCGCTTCCTCAAGAGCCATAGATGTTGCAATAAGTTGCTTTCTGTTATTTCCCTCATTACCTTGACTATAATGCTTTCTTAATACTTTTGGAGTGTTTCCTAATAAAATAGCAGTTTCTATAGGGTCATTTGTAATGGCTAAATGTCTTGAGCTCATAGTTTTACGTAATTTAGTAATATTAATTGACAGCAAAGTGCCATCATCACCTATAATATCAAATTCTCTAGCCAACCAATTTTTAAACTTGTAAAGACAACTTCCCTTTAAGCTGCTAAATTTACCTTTATCTCTTTGAATAAATAAATTATCAATATTCGGGCATAATGTATTTGATAAATTGAGCAATTTATTTATAAACCTGAGTGCGTGCTTCGGAACAGTTAAATCATTGTTCGTGCCTAATTCTAAAGTCACAAACTTATTAGCTCTGTGCTTTTCAACTTCAGCAAAATACCATTTTCCATTTTCAGTTTCTATTTTCTTGGGCTTTGGCGCATTTAGAATTGTGCTTAAATTCCCCCAAGTATAATAAGAAAAAATAAAAGCAGCTGCTGAGAAGCATCTAGTTATTTCTGTAGATATTTCAGTGTCATTATCTAGGTTAGAATTGTTATTAAGAGAGTTAGATTTTGCTGGAATATACTGGCTAATATTTTTACTGATTTTTGATTCTAATTTATGGAAAACTTTATGTAGCGTTTTTAATAAATTGATTAATTCCTTGTCTGAATAACCATACTTTGGAAACGTTTTTTCTTTAGGTAATAGGGCGTGTGGCGAAAACCATTCCTTATATGGGTAACCAAAATATTTGTGAAGTGATTTGATTATTGAAAAGTATTTAATGGCAGTGCTTGATTTGTATTTGCCTGCACGAGCTTGATTTACGATTAGTCTCTCCCAGGATTCAACTGAAGATTTGCTCGGTAAATCAATCCCCTCCTCATCAGCATTATTAATAAATATTGTGAAGGTATTAAACCAACCAATTTTAGTTGCATCACGTAACTCGAGATCAATAAAATTATTTTTCCAACTATTTATTAAATTATCTCTGTTTGCGAAAATCGCATCATTTGATAGGATTTTTTTTGTTTTGGGGGCGCCATAAAACCTAAGTCTATTAAAATCAATAATTAATTTATCGTTTGCACCGTTAACTAGCGGAACTGTAAATGACTTTGACCAAAGTTGATTAGAGTTGTTATTCATAATTGATTGCTTCATTCATGAATTGGTCTAAAATTGAAATTGCATTTAATCTAGCATTCTGTGATTCTAAAAAAGTTAAATACTTCCATGTTGTTTTTTCATCAGAATGCCCCATCCAACTCATCACTAATGACATGGCATCAGCCACATCAAAATCTTTAATTTTTAATAACGATGCAAGTTTGTAAGTACCGTAAGTGGCTCTAAGGTCATGAGTTTTATGATTAAAAGTTATATCCTTGTTTATAAACTCATTTCTGATTTTAAAAAACTCCACTTGAACAGAGTTAGAAGAATATGGTTTTTTATATTTATTGATTAATAAAGGTTCATGTTTTTGAAAAGTGTTTTGATCAATTCTATTAGCTCTTCTCTCAGATATAAGATAGCGATAAAGTGATTCCATTAAAGATGAATGAATTTCGATTTTACGTTCCTTGTTAAATTTTGTTTTAACGCCATTAAAAGGACCTATTTCAACTTCAAAGAAATCTTGATTCTTATAGTTTGGTTTAACTAGACTAGCTGGGAAAGAACATGCTTCTTCAATTCGTAGGCCACTTTTAATTTGAAGTTGCTGGTGAAGTTGAAACTCAATACTCTTTTTTTTCAATACTTTAGAATATTGGTGGAGCTCTTCAATGGTTAGTGGGTTTAAACTTCTGGGAGAATTTCTTTTTGGGACTCGTATTCTAAGATCAGTGCTTCTTACTATATATTTGCGATTCATGTGTCCAAGCTTATCTTGACTTGAAATTGGAATAAATTCGATTTCAAATGGCTTAACAACATCGTAATTAATAAAGTTTTGATTTATTGCCCATTCATAAAATGAAATTATATGATTAATGTAAACCGAGCAAGTTGATGCCTTTAGTTCGCCTGTATCTATAGCTTTTAATAGATTTTGATTCCTAAATCTATAAGTTGGTTTTAAAGATTTTGATTCTGGGAAATGGTCCCACTTAAGTTCATTTTTTTCCAAAAAATTCCAGTACCTTTGAATTGCTCTTAAGCAAGAATTCAAGCTTTTAGCTCTTTCAACTGTTATTAAGTGAATAAACCAGAGATTTACAGGGTAAATATATTTTCCATTAGAATCAAAAATGGTTGGTATGCTTTCTACTTCCACCCCATCTGAAAATTTATAATTAATTTTACCGTTAACACTTTTAAAAGTTGCTTTTGAGCCAATTTTAAACTTTTTTGATTTTATGATGTTTATCAATATTTGTAGATTCGAAGAGGTTGCCCTTTAAGATTTCTCCATTAAGTCGCCATATCTTAGTTTATTATTCCAGATAAATGTACAGTTAATGTTTACGTTTTCCAGAACCGCAGTTAAAGAATAACCAATTCTTCAGCGGACGTGGGATGAATACCAATGGTCTTGTGTAATTGGTCTCGGGTCAAACCTTGTTTCATGGCCACTGCAAAACCTTGAATGATTTCTCCGGCATCGGTGCCCACCACATGGATGCCCAAGACTCGATCACTTTCTTCACAGACAATAATTTTCATTAAAGTCTTTTCCTGAACTTCACTCATGGCATATTTCATGGCACGAAATTGGCTGATGTAAGATTTAACCTGATTGTATTGTTCACAGGCTTCGGCTTCGGTTAATCCACAGCGTCCAATTTCCGGCATGGAAAAAACCGTGCTTGGGATGTTGTCGTATTCCATTAAGCGGTCGCTTCCTTTAAACAGTCGATCCACCAATAAGTGCCCTTCTTTAATCGCCACCGGTGTTAGTTGATCGGCATTACTGACATCACCAACGGCATAAATATGGCTGATATTGGTTGCTTGCTGGCTGTCCACCCGAATGCGGCCACTGTCGTCTGTATTGACACCAATTTTATCCAGGTTCAAACCCTGGATATTGGGTTGACGCCCGGTGGCAAAAAACACACAGTCGGTGTCAATGTTTCGGCCATCTTCACTGATGACTTTATAACCGTCGGCTGTTTTTGCGATGGCAGTGAGGCTGGTTTGGGTAATCACCTCAATGCCTGAGTCGACAAAGGATTGTTGTGCAAACTGTGCCACATCATCATCAAAGCCACGCAGTAATTGCGGTCCGCGATAAACCAATTTTACAGCCACACCCAAGGCATTAAAAATACCGGCAAACTCCACCGCGATATAGCCGCCACCATAAATAAGCATGGATTTGGGTAGTTCGGCCAGTTCTAAGGCCTGATTAGAATTAATGGCATATTCGATACCGGCTATGTCCGGCATTTGTGGGGTGCCGCCGGTGGCAATAATGATGTGTTGAGCGGTGATTGTCTGGGAGCCCACCTGGATGCTGTGCTGATCAATAAATGAGGCATGGTTTGGGTAGAGAGTAACACCGGCTTTTTCAATCAGACCATGATAGATTTTATTGAGCCGATTGATTTCCTGGTCTTTATTTTTCTGTAGCGTGGTGAAATTAAATTGGCCATCAATGTCCCAGCCAAAAGCTTTGGCAGCGGTGAACATTTTTTGATAACTGGCGGCATAAACCATAAGCTTTTTGGGTACACAACCACGGATCACACAGGTTCCGCCAAGCTTATCGGATTCGCATAAGGCCACCTTTTTACCATAACTTCCGGCAATACGGGCCGCTCGAACGCCCCCTGATCCGCCGCCGATAACGATTAAATCATAGTCATATTGTGTCATAGAGTTCTCCTTAAATCAGAGTGTGTCATCTAAAAAGGCACATATTGATTGGCCTGTTCAATGAGTTGTTGTTTGCGTTGTTCAGTAATGGGTTCTTGCCAATTTACAATTAAATGGGCATAAGGGGTTGCGATAAAGTTTTTGGCCATACAAATGCGGTATGAACCGGTGTGACCCACATGGGCAAACACCGCCTCATGATTCGTTAATTGCTGCAGTGACGATGTGGCCATCATCATTGCCACCCCGTCTTGTTGCTTAATGTCGGCACGTTGTTCTTTAGACAAAAGGCGTAATGCGCGACTGTTGACGCACATACCACCACACAAGTAAATGCTGTTTTTACGGGTGTAGTGCAAATAACCCAATGTCAGAGAAATGCCCGGTTCAATGGTGGCCAAGAAAACGAAGTGTTTCGGAAAATCAGGAATTTCAGCATTAAAAGAGCGTCGGAATAAATCACCGGCTAAATTCGTGGCATCCATCACTTCAATGGTGCTTAATTGGGCCAATTGTGAAGAAAATATGGATTTCATGTTAAAAAATAGTAAATAAAGGTTGCTAATATACGATTTTTTGCTTATAAATTAGTACCACATGGATGGACTCATACTTATTGCTTGCTTATTTTATAAATAAAGGGGTTTGTGGCACCAATAAGTTTCGACATTGAACACAATAACACGAATTAAGGCCTTTGTATAAGCCTTGAAATATAAAGTCGATTAATTGTCACAAATCGTGATTGAAAAAAAGAGGTTGGCATTACAGCAGTTTTTGAGGAAAATTGCTGTAATGCCATTTTTATTTATACTGGATACAAACATTTTTCATTTCAGTGAAAAAACGCATGGCTTCAAAGCCACCTTCGCGACCCATACCGGAGGCCTTCATACCCCCGAAAGGGGTGCGTAAATCCCTCGTTAACCAACAATTTACCCATACAATTCCAGCCTCAATATCGGTGGCCAGCTGATGGGCCTGGTTAATGTTTTGGGTCCAAATACTGGCAGCCAGACCATAAGGACTGTCGTTGGCTAATTTTAAAACCTCGGATTGACTTGAAAAGGATTGTACCGTGGCCACCGGACCGAATATTTCTTCTTGGTTGCTGCGACAACGGCTGTCAAGGCCGGTAATTAAGGTGGGTTTAAGGTAATAGCCATGTTGGCAGCGGTCGGATAAATTAAGTGTTTTGTGACTGGTTAATAAGGTGCCCCCTTCGGACTTGGCCAGCTCTAAATAGGATTGAACTTTGGCCAAGTGCTGGGCAGACACCAGGGCCCCAAAATCCACCGTTGGATCCTGTGGATCGCCAATTTTAAGCTGTGCCATTTTAGCAAGCATGGCCGCAACGAATTCTTCATAAATCTTGTGCTCGACGTAAATGCGGGAACCACACAAACAAATTTGTCCCTGATTACTGAATGCAGACCGGCATGCTGTTGTTACGGCTTGTTCAAAATCACAGGCAGCAAATACAATGAATGGATTCTTGCCGCCAAGTTCTAATGAGATTTTCTTGTGCTGGCCCAACACCGCCTGTTGGATGGCGGTACCGGTTTGGGTGCCGCCGGTGAAGCTGATGGCTTTGATTTTTGGGTGGCTGGTTAATGCCGCACCTGCTTGTTTGCCGGTACCGTGGACAATGTTTAAGACCCCGGGTGGAAAATCAATATCCACACACAGTTGGGCTAATAAGTACGCGGTATAGGGGGTAATTTCTGAGGGCTTGGCCACCACGGTGTTACCGGCGGCTAACGCCGGCGCAATTTTCCAGGTCAATAAATAAAGCGGCAAATTCCAGGGGCTGATACAGGCCACTGGCCCTAAGGCTTGGCGTAATGTGTAATTGATGGTGCGTGAGTCAGTGGCATGAGATTCGCTGCTAAATTGAGTGGCTGCATGGGCGAAAAAGCGCAGATTATCCACAGCCCGCTGAATATCCACGTTTCGCGCCAATTGAATGGGTTTACCGGTGTCTTTGGATTCTGCTTGTGCCAGCGATTCGTGGTTATCAGCAATGGCATCCGCTAACCGTTGCAACCAGCGACTGCGTTGTTCGGCTGGCAGAGTTGACCAGGCTGGAAATGCGGTTTCGGCCGCATCCACCGCGTGGTCGATGTCTTTTGCATCGCTGTTGGCTAAGCGGCTGTATACCTGGCCGGTGGCCGGTTCAATGTTATTCAGGTACTGTTTACTGGCCGGTTCACAGAGGGTACCGTTGATGTAGTTGTTTAGTGTTTTTACGGACATGATGAAAAACCAAACTACAGACAGCCGGTGCGACCACCGTCCACCGGTAAGTTAATGCCGTTAATATAGGCACCGGCCTCGGAGGCCAAAAATCCCACCACGTTGGCAAACTCTTGGGGTTGTGCAAAACGCCTTAAAGGAATGGATTGTTTCTCGGCGGCAATAATCTCATCTAAAGTTTTATTTTGGTTTTTGGCTTTATTTTCGAAGATGGCGGTGAGGCGTTTGGTGTCAGTGGCGCCGGGTAAAACATTATTGACGGTGATGTTGTCAGGTCCCAGTTCGGTCGCCAGGGTTTTGGCCCAGCTGGCCACCGCCCCGCGGATGGTGTTGGACACGCCTAAATTGGCGATGGGTTGTTTAACAGAAGTCGAAATAACATTGATAATCCGGCCCCAATGCTGCTTCCGCATGTGTGGTATCACGGCTTGTGTAAACAATTGGTTGGCAATTAAATGTTGTTGAAAGGCATTGATATAGGCATCGGCATCGGCTTTGTGAGCCGGTCCCGGAGGTGGTCCGCCGCTGTTATTGACAAGGATATCAATATCCACCTGATGATTGGTTAAGCGTTGTAATTGTGACACCGCCTGCTGAGGTTGTTGTAAGTCAGCTGTTATATAACGGTGCTGTTGCTGTTGCGCAGTGTCAAGTTGTTGGCAGCATTGAATTAAAACATCTTCACTGCGGGCCATTAAAATAACACTGGCACCTTGGACTGCCAATTGTTGCGCCACGGCCAGTCCAATACCTTGGGAGGAGCCACCCACCAAAGCCGTTTTACCGGATAAATCAATATTCATACCTGTGCCTCTTTGAGCGCTTTGACCAATAAACCACGAGCCAAAACCGCTTCAGCGTGATTGGGAAACTTAAATTGCAATAAATCGTCGATCATTTTGACATTAAATTGACTGCTTTTTTGATTTTCAGCGACAAACACCGCGCTGATAAAAACCACCTTGTTTAATACTAAAGTAAAGCCTTTTATATCGTATAGTTGCATCTGGTTTGTGTCACAGAGTTAATGCTTAATTGTAATGATTAATAACCGGCTTGTCAGTAATAAAAACCCCGCAAACAGCTTAGCTGGAGCGGGGTTGTGAAGCTGGTTAAAGTGATTAGTCAGTTTCTTGAGTGGTTTTCTGTGGCCATTCATTGAAGGGGAAAGGCTTTTCATCGTTTTGCATTGCAATGTATTTTAACAGCTGTTTTTGAAAGTCAATTAATTGTCCGGCAAATTGATTGAGGCGGTGGTTTTTGCCACCATCAAAAATCATAAAACCAAACTGAATCACGACGATTGCGGCCAACACCCACAATGACAACCAACCGATAACCACAAATAAAACGGTGAATAAGAAGCGTGCAAGAATGGCTTTGTCATCCCGCTTGTTCTCTTTAGGGGTGTCACTGTCATGGTTTAATTCTTGTGCTGTCATGTTGTTTATCCGTTTGTAAGTTAATAATGATTATCTCAAAAACAGCACCATTAAAGACAGTGCCATTGGTCATATTGGATCTCAGCTGCTAATTCAGTGTTTATTCAGTGAATGGTGGTTACTATAGAGACATGTTAAAAAAAACCGACGACCATGATTAAACGACTTATGCCATTGGCAGCCTTATTTTTGGTGGCTTGTGCCAGTAATGATTATCGCTATGACGATGACTACTATTACAGTGATGGCTATTACGGTAGCCAAGACACCTATGATCCCTACTATGGATACGGCAGTGACTATTCCTCAGCCGGTGGTGGGGTCTATTACAACAATTATAATTATTACCCGGACCGTTGGGGCATGAGTTACAGTAATGTTTATTACAGTCCTTACCGCTATCCGCGGGTGGGCTTTTATTACAGTAATTATCGCTGCGGGTACGGCTGGTATAGCAGTTGTTATCCCGGTTATGGATTCAGTTACAACACCTGGCCCAGTTATGGTTTTGGCTGGGGTTTAGGGTTTAGTTACAGTCATTATACATATAATTACTATGATAATTACTGGTGGTATAACCATTGGCGAAACCGCAGTTATGACCCCTACCGATATAGTGGACGTTATAACAGCAGATACCCAAGCAATCGTGGTTATTATTCTGCGCGTAACGAGGCAAGGCGTTTAAGCGATCGACAGCGCTCGAGCCAATATAAGGGTCAACACAGTAATTCACGCTATGGTAACACCCGGCAAGCCGTGCCCGATCGTCGTCCGGTTAATCGCCAGCGCTCGTCGGGGCAACGATCTCAAAACAGTTCGCAACGGTATAATAATGTGCAACCTAATCAATCAATGAACTTGCCATCTCACAGTCGCTCAACATCGACATCGATTCGTGGCAGCCACAGCAGTGGGCGTCAAAATTTAGGCTCAAACAATCAGAAACCTTTGTCGATTAATAATCGAGGTTCAGATTCGGCTGCCAGTCAACTACTTCGCCAAGCAAATCGAAATAGTCCAAGTCAGAGCAGATACAATAGTATTCAAAAACAACCGGCCACAACCACCAGTGGTGCATCGAACAGACCCACGGTTATTAACCAAAGGCAAATGCCGGTTCGCTCTTTGAACAGCCAGAATCGAAATCAACAAGTCGAACGCCGACAACCCATTAGTCAACAACGGTCTGAAAATCAGCGCGTGGTGCCAAATTCAAGTCAAGCACAACCGAATCGTTATCGACAGCCAAGTGCACTGCCAAATGTCAGCTCTCAAAGACCGGCCACAGCTGTAAATAGGGGCCGACCACAGGTACCATCTCAAGCACGGGTGATGCCAACAAGACCTGCGGTTAATCAAGCACCGAGTCAGCCGACAAGACCCGCCGCGGTTACTAATACCAAACCCACCTCAAGTCAGTATACAAAACCGAAAGTGAGTACCCCTAAAGTGCGTTCAAACCGCCCTCAAAGGCGCTCATCATCAC